>NZ_KB911286.1:0-56928 GCF_000383455.1 Methylobacterium sp. 285MFTsu5.1
TCTACAGGGTCGTGGTTCTCACGCCCTCACGGCTCTGCTGAGAGGGGTTCTCCCACCTGGCACCGGCCCCTCGACGAAGGGCCGGTAGTCGGCACCGGTCTTGATAACGGCGTGCACCACGCGCGCCATCTTGGCGGTGATCGCGGTCAGCGCCTTACGCCGCAGGTCGGCATCGTGCCGGTCGCGGGCGATGTAGCGCTCAAACTTGTCGCGGAAGCCGTTCTCCCGCTGCCGGATAGCCACCTGCCCAGCCAGCCAGAGCGTACGCCGGAGCCGGGCGTTGCCGTACTTCGACAGCTTGGTCTGGCCGCGGAAGGTGCCGGATTGCTGGGTGGCCAGATCGAGCCCGCAGAACTTCAGGAACTGCCGGTGATGGCTGAAGCGGCGCAGGTCGCCGGCCTCAGCCAGGATGGTCAGGGCGTTGATCGGGCCGATGCCGGGGATGCGGCGCAGCAGCTTGTAGTCGGAGCTGTCGGTCAAGAGGGCGTCGGCCGTGGCCTCGATGGCGTCGCGCTGCTGGATCAGCCCGCGCGCCTCGCCGATGACGAGCCGGAACATGCTCACCGCAGGAGCGTCAGGCGGCACCGGCAGGCCAATCGAGCTGCGGGCCGTCTCGTAGATGTCGCCGAGCAGTTGCGCCTTGGCAACCTTGCGCCCGACGACATCCCAGGCGGCGGCGATGAAGGCCTCCTTGCTCAGCGCGGTGATGCAGGCGGGCGTGGGGAAGCGATCGAGGAAGGCGAAGAACCAGTCCGAGCGGCTGTTGTGGCGGAAGCGGTCGACCTCCGGGAAATACAGCGGCAGGTAGTGGGTCAGGATCCGATGCAGCACCTCGGTCTTGGCCCGCGAGACGGCGTCGTGCGTCTTGGACAGCTCCTGCACGTCGTTGATGCCGGCGGCGAGCGGGTCGTGATACACCTGCGAGGCGCCGATGCGGATCATGTGCAGCATGACTTGGGCGTCCTTCGGGTCGTTCTTGTCCCAGCCGTTGTGCAGGGCCTCGCGGGTGCGGGCGAGCCCCACGGAGGAGATCAGGCGCACGGCAAAGCCGGCCTGGAGCAGGCGCCAGGCGATCGGGCGGTGATAGTTGCCGGTGGCCTCGAAACCGCAGGTCACCGGCTGACCGAGGTCCGACAGCAGCGCGATCAGACGGTCGTGCTCGGCGCGGGTGTTGAGGACGCTCAACCGGCGTCGTCGGCCGGAGCCGGGCACCTCGATCAGGACCTCGTTGCGGGCCTTGGCGATGTCGATGGCTACGAGAACGCCGGCCGGCGGCGTAAGCTGTGGTCTGGTCATGGTCGATCCGTCTCCGGAATGAGGCTTCGAACACCGTCATTCTAGAGACCTGTCGATCGGCCATGACCGCCCAGGGCGGCGCGCTGCGCTCAGCATGGCTTCGCGCGCCGCCCCAGAGCCGTCGAGCCATCTTCCCGATGTGCTACGGCACCGAGTTGATCTCGAAGGCCCTGCGCAAGTGGGTCGCCAAAGCTGGCTCGCAGAGCCAGTACATCGCACCCGGCTCGCCGTGGGAGAACGGGTACTGTGAGAGCTTCAACGGCAAGCTGCGCGACGAGTGCCTACGCCAAGAGATCTTCTACTCGCTGAAGGAGGCGCAGATCGTGATTGATCTATGGCAATCCACCTACAACCGCGTCCGTCCGCATTCGTCGCTTGGCTATCGGCCACCCGCGCCGGTCAGCTTCCCAGATCTGGCCTTCCGGCTACCCATGGCCGCTACCATGCAGTAGCCTCCCACTCGGCTCGGTCCAAAATACCGGTCAGGTCACTCGAGGCGATGCGGCGCGGTGCTTATGCTGTCATGGTCACGGGCAGCGACATCCCCGAGAATCGCAACGGCCTGAAATTCGACCGGCCCGCGGGTGAGATCACCAAGACCGCTGAGGCCGCTATCCTGGCCGTCCTGGAGGAGGGCGCGCCCGGCGAAGGTCAGACCTCGACGCCCGCCACGCCTGAAACCGACGCGATCGCGCGCTATCAGCAGCGCTACGCTGCCGCCTTCGCGCCGGACATCCTGCAAGGCCTGCGGATCGCGGTCTATCAGCAGAGTTCGGTGGCCCGCGACCTGATGGCCGACCTGCTCACCGGCTTCGGTGCGGAGGTGATGCCGATTGGCCGGTCGCAGGTCTTCGTGCCGATCGATACAGGGGCCCATCGTCCGGAGGACATCGCTTTCATCCGCGACGTCATGGCATCGGGCTCCTTCAACGCGCTCGTGACCACGGACGGCGACGCCGACCGGCCGCTAGTGGCCGACGGCGCGGGCCGGATCCTGCGGGGCGACGTGCTCGGGCTCATCACGGCCCGCTTTCTGGGTGCCGACACGGTGGTGGTGCCGGTCACGGCCGGCTCGGCGCTCGAGCATTCCGGCGGCTTCCGGAAGGTTGTGCGCACGAAGGTGGGCTCGCCTTTCGTCATCGCCGGCATGGAGCAGGCGATGTCAGCCGGAGCACGGATCGTCGCGGGATTCGAGGCGAATGGCGGTTTCCTCCTCGGATCGGATGTCACGCTTCACGGCAGGACATTGGCCGCTCTACCGACGCGCGACGCGATGCTGCCGATCCTGGCCACCTTGGCAGCGGTGCGCGCCGCCGGCACTTCCCTCGCTGACCTCGTGTCCTCCCTGGATGCGGGAGAGATGACCAGCGACCGCCACCCAACACACCGTCCGAGACGAGCGCCGTTTTCCTCCATCGCCTTCGGGATCCGGACTTCCGCGCTGCCTTCCTCGGCCCGATCGAATCATTGGCCTCGATCGATCAGCAGGACGGGATCCGGATCGAGTTGGACGGCGGGCGAACGATCCATTTCCGGGCCTCAGGAAATGCGCCCGAGCTGCGCTGCTATCCGGAGGCCAAGACGGCACAGGAGGCGCAGGATCTCGTCCGGTGGGGACTTGCCTCCGCCGCGACCGCGATGTCGGCAAAAACCTGAACCCTCACGAAGTCTCGGAGCCGTCCCGAACATCACAAGAGGCTGGGGCCAGCTCAAGGCGCACTGACGACCTTCGCCTCGCTCGGCGCGGCCGCTCAGAAGGCTACACCAGTGGTCCTCGCGCGGGCGACCTTATGCCCGGTCGCGGCTCGCTAACGGTCGGCGTACTCCGCCGCGGCGAGCCTGCGCAGGCCTGCTTCGAGATCGATGCGCGGACGCCAACCGGTCCAGTCGAGGAACCGCGTCGAGTCGAGCATCTTGTAGGCCGCGCCCTGGAACGAGCCGGGCGGGCTGACCAGGGGGACGGACCAGTCGAGGGCCGCCAGGGCCGCCCGCGCCACCGCCTCGACGGTGACGGGCGTGTTGGCGGCGCAGTTGAGGATCTCGTTGTCGAACGCCTGGTCGGCCGCCAGGATCGCGTCGATCTGGTCGTCGACGTACAGCACCTCGCGGACGGTATGCGGGTTGCCCCATACCTCGAACTGCGCAGCGCCCGCCGCTTTCTCCCGCACGGCCCGGTCGAGCAGGGCGCCGACAAAGTGGCTGCGGTCGGAGGCCTTGTTGTCGTGCGGGCCGTACAGGGTCGCCAGCACGCAGTGCAGGAAGCTCAGGCCGTACTGGTGCGCGTAGGCCGCCGAGCCCGTCGCCAGGACCTGCTTGGCGAGCCCGTAGCCGATCACCGACGGGTGCGTCGGCCCCTGCCCGAACCGCGCCTCGGGGAGCGGCTCCGCCGATTCCGGATAGGTGCAGGACGAGCCCGTGGAGACGAGCTTGGCCTGCGGCTGGAACAGGCGCCACGCCTCGAGGACGTTCAGGTGGACCCGGGCGTTGATCGCCAGCAGCTCGCCCTGGATGTCGTACTGCACCGCGCCGGTCCGCTGGCGGGTCACCACGTGGAAGATCCGACCGGCCGGGGGCGCCGCGCGCAGCGCCCGCTCGACATTCGCCCACTCGGAGAGGTCACCCGCCGCGCGACCGATCCCGACGACCTCGCGGCCCTCGGCCCGGAGCCGCGGGACGAGGTTGCGGCCGAGGAAGCCGTCCGCCCCGATGACGATGTCGCGCTCAGGTCCCGGCATGGTGCGCCCCGTCGCGACAGGCCTCGCGATACCACGCGATCGTCGGCCGCAGCCCGTCCGCGAGTCCCGTGAAGCTCGACAGCCCGAAGCGCTTCCGCAGCCGCCGGTTGGTCGAGCGGCGGGCGAGCACGCCGTGAGTCGCCGTGTCGGGGGCGTGCACAGGCCGGTCCTCCCCGGCCACCTCCAGGATGGTTCGGGCGAGGTCGAGCAGGGTCGTGGTCTCGCCGCGGCAGAGGTTGAGCGCGTCGCTCGTCTCCCGCATCTCTAGGGAGCGGGTGAACACGTCGACGACGTCGCCGACGTAGATGAAGTCGCGCTCGACCAGCGGGTTGCCCTTGATCTCGAAGCGCTCACCGGGCGCCAGCGCGCGCATCACGAAGGCCGGCAGGACGTGCGCCTTGCGCGGATCCGTCGAGTCGTGGGGACCGTAGGGGTTGCTCAGGCGGAAGCTGAGCGTGTGGACCCCGTAGCGCTCGGCGTGGAGGTCGGCGATCACCTCGGACCAGCGCTTCGACCACGCGTAGAAGGCCTCGTTCCGGTTGGGCGGGGCGTTGAGGTCGACGGCCCGCGCGTCGTCGAGGGGATCGAGGGCCGCCGGATAGACCGCGACGCTCGAGGCCGCGCGCACCTCGCGGATGCCCTTCGTCAGGCAGAACCGGTAGAGGCGGTTGGCGATCTCGGCGTTGCCGGTCAGCAGGTCGCTCTGCGCCGTCTCGAACTTGTCGGCGTCGTAGCGCTGCGCGGCGACGTTGACGACGATCGCGTCGGCGGGGACCGACAGTGCCTCCAGGGCGTCGAAGCGCGCGGCCTCGGTCGCCCCCGGCACCGACCGGCCGGAGGGGCTGACCGCGATCAGCCGCGGCACGCGGCCGGCGAGATGCGCGACGAGGTTGCGGCCGACGAAGCCGGACGCACCGACGACGACGACGGTGTCGGGCAGGGAGGTTTGGGGGAGGGCGGTCACGCTCAGACCGCCTTCGGCAGGTCGGTGGCGGTGATCACCTTGAGTTCCGGCACCGGGACGATGAAGGCGCCGCCGTTCTCGAGGTAGCGGCGCTCGCGCGCCAGGAACTCGTCGATGAAGTTCCAGGCGAGCACCAGGTAGGCGTCGGGCGCGGCCACGCGGCCCTCCTCGACGATCGGGATGCGCGCACCGGGGATCAGGCGACCGAACTTCAGCGGATTCTTCTCGGCCGCGACCTGGACCAGCCGCGGGCCGATGCCGAAGGCGTTGAGCAGGGTCGCGCCCTTGGCCGGGGCGCCGTAGGCGTGGACCGTCTTCCCCTCGGCGTGCATGCGCTTCAGCAGGTCGAGCAGCGCCGCCTGCAGGCGGCGGACGTTCTCGGCGAAGCCGACATAGGTCTCGAACTTGCCGTAGCCGCGAGCCTCCTCTTCGGCGCGCATGCGCGTGACCGCGTCGCTGACCGGATGGGCGCCGGGGAAGCCGACATGCGCCTCGAGGGAGCCGCCATGGACCGGCACGACGCTGACGTCGAAGACCTCGAGGCCGTGGCGCGCGAACAGCTGCTCCAGGGAGCGGAGCGTGTAGTAGCACAGGTGCTCGTGGTAGATCTGATCGAAGGCGGTGTTCTCGATCATGCCGCCCAGGTAGATCGCCTGCACGACGAAGACGCCGTCCGGCTTGAGCAGCGTGACGATGCCCTTCACGACGCTGTGCAGCTCCTCCAGGTGGAAGAAGACGCCGGCGGCGGTGATCAGGCTCGCCGGCCCGTCCTGCGCGCGGACGATCTCGGCGGTCTCCGCGTTGAAGAAGCGGTTCAGCGTCGGCACGCCGGCGGCGCGGGCGAGTTCCACGACGTTGGCGGCGGGCTCGACGCCGCAGCGGCGCAGGCCGAAGGGCTCGTACTGCCGCAGCCACGTGCCGTCGTTGCTGCCGATGTCGACCACGAGGTCCTGCGGCCCGAGGCCGTACCGCTCCACGAGCCGGGCCGCCGTCTGGCGGAAATGCTCCACCAGCGTCTTCGTCGTGCCCGAGACGTAGGGGTAGTCGCTGAACATGCTCTCCTTCGGGATCGTGTGATCGATCTGGACGAGCGTGCAGTCGTGGCAGAAGCCGGCGCGTAGGGGGAAATGCGGCTCGCGGCGGTCCGCGAGATTCGGCGGGATCAGGCGGTTGCAGTGCGGCTGATCGGTCAGGTCGAGGAACAGCTCGACATCGCGTCCATCGCAGACGCGGCATGCCATGGCGAGTTTCGTTCCCGTCATCCTACGACCTGTGACATCCGCGGCGCGACGCTCTACGACCCCGAGAGGCTTATCGGGTGGGCGAGGGCAGCGCAACGCGCGGCCGCAGCGCGATCGAAGTCAGAGCCGAAAGACGAGACAGTTTTGCCATCGCGCATATCGCTCAGCCGCGAAGATCCACAATGACCGCCGCGGATATCCGGAAGCACAAGCCCCGAGCCCGAAGAAAGCGATGATCTCGACACCGAGTTGGACAGTCCGCCAATCCCACCACGTCATGAAGGATCGCTGGCTCGGTCTCCGTGCCGACGACTGCGTGACGCCGTCGGGTCACATCGTCGATCCCTATTACGTGCTCGAGACGCCGGACATCACCCTCGTGCTGGGCATCAACGCGGCCGATCACGTCATCCTCGTACGCCAGTACCGTCACGCCTATGGGGGCCCGAGCCTGGAGCTTCCGGGCGGGGCCATCGACCCCGCCGACCCCGACATCCTCGCGGCCGCCGAGCGCGAGATGCGTGAGGAGACCGGCTACATCTTCGCCGATGCCGAGCGCGTGGTCACCCTGAACGCGGATCCGGCCCGCTACGCCAACCGCATGCATCTCGTCCGCGCGCGCGTGACTGCGGCCGGGCCGGCGCAGCCGGATCCCGGCGAGGACATCGCCGTCGTGCGCGTCCCGCGAGCCGAGGCCTTACAGCTCGCCCAGTCGGGCGCCATCGTCGGAGCCGTGCACGCCGCCATGCTCCTGATCGGCCTGTCCGGCACGCGATGATGGCCGTCACCGGATTGTGGATCGTGCGATCGAACCGCTGACAAGACCCGCGCGTTCCGCCAATATGATTAATCATCGGTTAAAGAGCGGATTCAAGCGTGCCCGATTACGACATCCAGATCGTCGCTCCGCGAGATCGGAAAGCCGCGGACGCGGAGCGCGAGACTCCGCCCAAGCGCAAGCTCGACTGGGATCGCGCCATGCGCGAGGCCGCGGAAGCGGAACTCTCGATCCAGTCGCACGACTGAGCGTGCCGGACGACGAAGCGCGCCCGGCGAGGGCCCGCACTTCCCGGGGCCCTTCCTACCCCGTCAGCGCGACCTCTCGCAGGAAGGCGAGCAGGTCGTCCGACCTGAAGTGATGCACGGCGAGCCCCGCCGCACGGCCGGCGGCGAGATCCGTCTCGTGATCGCCGACCAGGAAGCTGCGCGCGCGGTCGATGTCCCAATGGGCCATCAGGTCGAGGATCATGCCGGGCTCGGGCTTTCGCCATCCGTGGACCGCCCTGTAGGCCTCGACCGTCCCGTCCGGATGATAGGGGCAGTAGCGGAGATCATCGATATGCGCGCCGGCCTCGCGCAGGTCGTCCCGCATCCACGCGGTCAGACGGGCGACGTCGGCCTCGGTGTAGAAGCCGCGGGCGACCCCCGCCTGGTTCGTGACGACGAACACGAAGTAGCCGGCCTCATTCAGCGCGCGGACGGCGTCGCGCGCGCCCGCCATCCACTGGAACCGGTCCACGGAACCGACATACCCGTGGTCGTGATTGAGAACGCCGTCCCGATCGAGGAAAGCGGCGGGCCTCTTCCGACGGGCCGGGATCTCTTCCTGGGCGCGGGCGTAGCTCTCGGGCACGCCGATATCGAGGAAGTAGCCGTCGTAGGCCACGCCCACCACACGGCCCTCGGCGACGAGAGCGGGCAGGACGTCCCGTTCCAGTGAGCAGGCCGGTGGCAGGCCGGTGAGTGCATCGCGCCGCACCAGGTAGACGCCGGCATTGACGAGACCGGGACCCGGCTCAGGTGGCCGCTCGAGGAAGGCGGCGACCCGGATGCCGTCGAGGAGCGCGACGCCGTAGCGCGCGGCGTCCGGCACCCGGCGGAGCGACAGGACCATCGCCGCATCGGGGTGACGCGCCGCCATGGCGGCCAAGGACAGCAGGTTCACGTCGAACCACGAGTCTCCGTTCAGAAGGAGAAAGGTCTCGTCGGCCTCGGGAAGGGCGTGCACGACGGCGCCCCCGGTCCCGGCCTGCTCCGGATCGACCGACACCCGCAGCGTCATGCCGAAGCGTCGCGCGACCGGGTTGTCGGCGGCGTAGGCGCGGATCTTCTCGCTGTGGAACGAGGCCAGCAGCACGATCTCGGTGAAGCCGTGGCGGCCGAGTTCGAACAGCAGCACGTCCAGGAACGGCTCACCCGATACCGGCAGCAGCGGCTTGGGCATCGCCGAGGTCAGCGCGCCGAGGCGCGTGCCGAAGCCGCCGCACAGGATCATGGCTTGCCGGACGGGGCCTCCACCCTTCCGCTCTGGCTCGGTCACAGGCCGTCCCTCACGCTGCCGTCCCGCGCGGGAACAGGCTTTCCTCGACAAGGCCGCAGACGATGTGCGCGGCGGTGATGTGGATCTGCTGGATCAGCGGCGTGGCGTCCGTCGGCGCGTGCAGGCAGACATCCGCCCGCTCGGGCATCGCCCCGCCCGTCGCGCCCGTGAAGGCGACGACCCGCAGACTTAGGCCGCGGGCCGCGTCCATCGCCTTCAGCACGCTGGGCGAACGCCCCGACGTGGAGAGCGCGAGCAGGACATCGCCCGGCCGCCCGAGGGCCAGAACCTGCCGCTCGAACACGTGCTCGTAGCCGTAATCGTTGCCGATCGCGGTGATCACCGAGGTGTCGGTGGTCAGCGCCACCGCCGCAGCCGGCGGCCGGTCGTAGTTGAGCCGCGAGACGAACTCGCCCGCGATGTGCTGCGCGTCGGCGGCGCTGCCGCCGTTGCCGATCGTCAGGAGCTTGCCGCCGCCGCGCAGGGACGCGGTCACGAGATCGGCGGTCTCGGTGAGGGTCGCGTGGAAGCGGGAATCGTCGAGGGCGGCCTGGAAGGTGTCACGGGTCCGCGTGAGAAAATCGACGATGGCGCTCATGATCACCTCGGTCCGTTCCCGCGCCGGCCGCCGTGTCGGGCCGACCGGCGGCGCGTTCGCTGCAGGCCGCCCATCCCGATCAGACGTTGGCGAACCGCGAGTTGCGGATCATCCGGAAGCCCTTGATCAGCTCCTTGATGCCCCGGTCGAGGTCGAAATCGGGGAACCAGCCGGTCGCCTCCAGCTTCGCGTTGGACACGATGTAGTCGCGCTTGTCCGGGTCCTCGCCGATCGGGGCCTCGACGTAGACGAAGTTCGGAACGTGCGTCTTGATGCGCTCGCAGAGCTCCAGCTTCGACAGGTTGGCGCTCGACAGGCCGAGATTGTACGCCTCGCCGCGCATCCGGTCGAAATTGTCCATCGCGTGGATGAAGCCTTTGGCGACGTCGCGGATGTGGATGTAGTTGCGCTTGAAGTGGCCCTCGAAGACGAGGAGCGCCCGGTCGGTCACGGCCCGGTGGGTGAAGTCGTTGACGAGGAGGTCGAGCCGCATGCGCGGCGCCATGCCGAACACCGTCGCCAGCCGCAGGCTGACGCCGCGGCCGCTGTCGAGCACGGCCTTCTCGGCCTCAACCTTGGTCGTGCCGTAGAGCGAGATCGGCCGCAGGGGCGATTCCTCGGTGCAGAACTTGCCGGCCTCGCCAACGCCGTAGCCCGAGTTGGTCGTCGGGTAGACGATCCTCTGGTCGCCGCCCGCGCGCTGCGCCAGCGCCACCACGGCGTCGCGGTTGAGCGTCGTGGCGCCGATCGCGTCCTCCTTGCACAGGGGCGCGCCGACCAGGGCCGCGAGGGGGATGAGCACGTCGTGCTTCGGGATCAGCTCGTCCAGGATGCGCATGTCGCGCGCGTCACCCTTGATCGGCTCGAACGTATCGTACTGGCAGGCCGAGAACAGGTCCGGGGCGCCGGACTTGAACGTGTCGAGCACCGTCACGTGATGCCCGCGCTCCAGAAGCATCGGCACCAGGATCGTCCCGATGTAGCCCGCGCCGCCGGTGATCAGAATTCGCATCGTTGCCTCTCGTCGCGATGGGTCCGCGGCCCGGCTGCGGCCGGGCTGGGGCCTGTGAGGACGCCGCTCAGCGCGTCTGGCGATAGATCAGGGTGGACCCGTCGACGTCGATGCCGATCGGAACGACGGACAGCGGCGCGACCCGCTCGATCAGGGCCGGAAGCCGATCGGGATCGATCAGAGCGAGGAAGAAGCCGCCCCCGCCCGCGCCGCACAGCTTCGCCCCGTAAGCCCCCGACGCGGTGATCGCTTCGAACAGATCGTCGAGCACCGCGTTCGAGACCTCACGCGACAGGGTCCGCTTGATGCGCCACGAGGCGGAGAGCATCTCGCCGAGCTGCGCGAGCCAGCCGCTCGTCCCCGCTTCGAGCAGAGAGACGCATTCCTCGACGAGGCGGTAGAGCTCGGACAATTCCTTGTCGATCGCGCGCGCGCGCGTCACGGCGATCTGCGCGGCGACCGTCGTCGTCGCGCGCCGCGCGATGCCCGTATGGACCAGCACCATCGACGCGTTGAGTTGCTGAATGGCGGCAGAACTCATCTGAACGGGCGAGATCCGTATGGCGGAGCCGCTGAAATCGAACCGGTTGATCCCGCCAAAGGCGGCGTGGAGCTGGTCCTGAACGCCGACGTTCTCGCGCAGGATCTCGCGCTCGACGTGTATCGCCTTCTTGGCGAGTTCGATCTTCGTAGGTTTCTGATTTTGAATCGCGTATATCGTTCTCAGAAATCCCACGGTGAACGCTGAGGACGAACCGAGACCGCTCCCTGCCGCAGGCAAATCGGAGATGATGCTCATATCGAGCCGTCGGTTGACGTCGAAATATTTGAGCACCTCTCGCACCACCGGATGCTCGATCTCGTCGATGTGCCCGCAGTGCTCGACGCGGGAGTAGCTCAACCTATAATTATAATCCTGACATCCTATCAAATCCAGCGCGGCTATGATGATGTACTTATCGATAGCGGCACCGACGACCGCTCCAGGCGCCCGCTCAAAATATTCCGGGTAATCTGTGCCGCCGCCGAACAAGCTTATTCGAAGCGGCGTCCGAGTCACGGTCAGCATGAAGGTATTCCGCCGCTCCTATCCGCCCAGGCAGATCTCAGACGCACAGCCCCCACGCGAAAGGCGACAGCGCTCGATTCATCGACCCATATCTCGACTCTATCAACACATTCTTGTGCGCGGGAGACATATTTTAGCGCTTTATCGAATACGGCCTCGCGACGCCTCATATTGCCACAAACATCCAAATCACATGCATTGACCTACACACAACAAATATAGGCAGTTCTGTATTAATTCAGCGACGCACGGAATTCCTCTGAACTGATGACAGTCCCCAGAAGTTGCCTCCGCGAGATCTTTCCCGCATTCAGCTGGGCAGACCAGTGCCGCAGCGCATCGTCCTCCGCGTCCCGTCCCAGAACGATACGGTACAGATCCATCACGAACGGCATGGTGTGCTTCCCCGACTGCTGCTGATCGAAGGCACCGGATTGGATGTACTCGACAAGCAGCAGCGAACGGCTTCGCCCGCGCGGCGAACTTGTGATCACGTCGCAGATCGCGCGGCTCAATTGAGGGGGCCACTCGTCGAGGTTCTGGCGCAGAAAGGAGGCCACGTTCCCAATCGCCTCGATCTCATCGACCGCCACGAGGTGCCCCAGTCGCCGCGTTTCGGCGACACGCTCCGACAAGGCGATCGTCAAACTGACCACGTTCGAGAGATCGGGACCCTGCGAATGCATCCTGACCACAGCCGAAATTTGGAGGTGAGCTCGTAGGACTCAATGCTGGAATCATGGTTAAGAGAGGGTAAACGGTATTGCGCAGAGGCGCGTGCGGCGCCTTCGTGAGGATCCCGTGCGCGCGCCCGGCTCCCGTCGCGGACGTTGTGATGCACGGCGTTTCGCGGCATCAGTGATCGATCCCAACTCAATCGACACTGACGGAACCGCCGTGAGCAGCCTGAGATTCGGTACGAGTGGCTTGAGGGGCCTGGTGACGGACCTCGTCGGAGGGCCGGCCTACGCCTATGCCAGCGCGTTCTTCCGCTCCATGTCGGGCGAAGCCCCCCGGGCAGTCGTGATCGGACGAGACCTGCGCGACAGTAGCCCGAGCATCGCCGCGACGGTGGCGGATGCCGCTGCGGCAACGGGCTTCACGGCGATCGAATGCGGCGCCCTCCCGACACCGGCCCTCGCCCTCGAGGCGATGCGACGCGGCGCCTGGGCAGTCATGATCACGGGAAGCCACATCCCGGAGGATCGCAATGGACTCAAATTCTACCGGCCCGACGGAGAGATCACGAAGGCGGACGAGGCGGCAATCTTGGCCGCTCTGGACCGCCGCGCACACGCCGGCGTGTCGGCGGAACGGACCCCTGCCACACCCGAACCCCGCGCCCTGGCCCGCTACCAGCACCGCTATATCGACGCATTCCCGTCCGAGATGCTGGCTGGCCTGCGCATCGCGGTCTACCAGCAGAGTTCCGTCGCCCGCGATCTCCTGGCCGATCTGCTCACCGGCTTCGGCGCACAAGTCACGACGATCGGCCGGTCCGAGACTTTCGTGCCCATCGACACCGAGGCACATCGGCCCGAGGATATCGCGTTCATTCGTGACGCGATGGCCTCGGGCGATTTCGACGCGCTCGTGACCACCGATGGCGACGCCGACCGGCCTCTCATCGCCGATGAGGCGGGCCGGATCGTGCGTGGCGACGTGCTCGGCCTGATTACGGCACGCTTCCTCGGGGCCGACGCGGTCGTGGTGCCCGTGACGGCCGGTTCGGCGCTGGAGCGTTCCGGCGGCTTCAAGCAGGTCCTGCGCACGAGAGTGGGCTCGCCCTACGTCATCGCCGGCATGGAACAAGTGCGGCGCTCCGGTGCGGCCATCGTGGCGGGCTTCGAGGCGAATGGCGGCTTCCTGCTCGGCTCGGACATCACACGCGACGGCAGAACCCTCCCGGCCCTGCCGACGCGCGATGCCATGCTGCCGATCCTGGCGACACTGGCCGCGACGCGCGCGGCCGGCACCTCGCTGGCCGACCTCGTGACCTCCCTCGATGCGGGGGAGATGGCGAGCGACCGGCTCCCCAACACGCCGTCCGAACGGAGCAGCGCCTTCCTGGGCCGCTTGCGCGAGGAGGCCTTCCGGGTGTCGTTCCTCCGACCGATCGGAGCGCCGGAATCCATCGACGAGCAGGATGGGATCCGGATCGAGCTGGACGGCGGGCGGACGATCCACTTCCGGGCTTCCGGCAACGCGCCGGAGTTGCGCTGCTACGCTGAGGCCAAGTCGGTGACCGAGGCTCAGAATCTCGTGCGATGGGGCCTCGCGACAGCCGCCACCGCCATGGCCGAAGCGATCTAGAGAACAGGAATTGCCGTGCCATCTCGATAACCGGTCCACCTCGGTGGCTGTGATCACGTAAGGCCGCTGTCGCTTGACGCCGAGGTGTCACCAACCGCGTTACGAACCCGTCCCCTCCCGGGCCTGTTGAGCTACCGAATGCCGAAGAATCTCGCTCACGACATTGACACGAAGTTCATTCGCCAGATCCAGCAGCAACAGATCGAACTGTCGCTGCTGCGGGCCGAACGCGACCGCGCCGTGCGCGACCGCGATCTGGCCCAGGCGCGGGCCGAAGGCCATACGAAGCTAATCGACGCCTTGTTGGAGAGCCTTCGTCCCTACGGGTTCAGCCGTAAAGGGTTCCAGTCCGCTATTCGTAGGGCGGCCCAGACCATCCCCGATCACGGCGTTGATTCGGTTCAGCACACGGTCCTGTTCGACGGCTCAAATCGGATCCTACAGACGCGGCACGGCGCCTCGATCCGCCCGTTCCAGACCCAACCCCATTGATCCCAAGTAACAGGTTGAGCAGAGAGCCATGGATGTCGAGCTCCTGACGGTGTTCAATGCACTGGTCAATCTCAGGGACAATCTGGAAGCGCCGCCGCATATCGTGAGCTCGGAGCTCGATTTCCTCTCATTTGCGGCGAAGAGAGCGCCCCTTTCCAACGCGCAGCTTCTACAGGATCTGTGGGCGCTGTACGAATTGAATGAGAAGCGGAACGGATATTTCGTCGAATTTGGTGCCTGCGATGGTATAAGCCTGAGCAACACGCTTCTTCTCGAGAAGGCCTATGGCTGGCAGGGCGCTCTCGCCGAGCCTGCCCGCGCTTGGCATGCGGCATTGTATGATAACCGAAACTGCTACATCACTGACAAGTGCGTTCACAAGACCAATGGCGTCGAAGTCTTGTTCAATGAGGTTGATATCGGCGAGCTGTCCGGGATGGATGAATTCGCAGCAGGCGATTTTCATTCCCAATTTCGTCAAGATGGGCGACAATACCCAGTCCAAACAATCTCGCTGGACCGTTTTCTTTCGGAGGCGCGGGCTCCGAAGCAGATCGACTACATGAGCATCGATGTGGAGGGCGGAGAGTTCGACGTCCTGGAGAGCTTCGATTTTACAAGCTACGACATCGCGCTAATAAGCGTCGAACACAACTTCTCCGACAGCCGCGACAAGATATATGGCCTTCTGACCGGACTCGGCTATCGCCGACGATTCCGGCAACTCTCTCTGTTCGATGATTGGTACGTCCGACCTGATCTGGTCGCAGCATCGACCTAACGGAGCCTGCATGTCAGCACAGACCGCGATCGAGATCCTCGACTCGATGTTCGACCTTTTCAAACAGATGGGCGGCGGGATCGCACTCGACTTGCACTGGCTAGAGATCGCCCAGCGCCTTCACCGTGTACGCGCCGAAGCGACTTGGTCGGGCGATTTGGATTTTGTCGCCACCAAGCTAAAGGCTCAAGCTGCCTATTATGCCACGACCTACAGGCAGCCCAACGGGTCCGAGCATATGCGGCGACTCAACGCCGAGAGACTCGAGGAGGTTGTTAAATGCTACTCGATCCTACGCGCACATCTTGAACAACAAATTCCATTAGCTCAGCATGTTTGAAACGTGCAATTTAAATCGAAAATTGAGATCGGTCCTAAGTCGATCAAAGCCGGCGAAATCAGGATGAGAAAATCCGTTTAGCGCGAGCCGGCATAACAATATAATTGCGCGCCCAATTTAATGAAGGTCTATCAATAAGAAATATTTTTGCGCAGGCGATTTGGGCAAATTGATAGTTAATTATAAGCATTCCAAATTTTTGCGCCCTATCGATCAAAATTGCATAGCTATCTTTGGTGCTTGGGCAGAACCCAGTCAATATTACATCGCTCATAAGCTTGACATCAGCTCGGTGGCTGGATCGCTGCCTGCCTGGCGAACTATTCGGCGGAGTAGGCAGGCTTGCGCATGAGCTTGCGGTAGAGCAGTTGAAAAATTAGCCCTCTCTATCACCAAGTACGGCCCCTCGGAGTTGCAGACCGCCGCGGAGCGATCTTTGGTTGATGGTCCGACCAGAACTATGTACATCACCTGCGCAAATCTCAGCACGCGCGAGGACGATGCAATCGAATCTGAATAGTGCAGCATCGCTCGCCGACTACAGTGCATCTTCCAACGCACAGTCCATGGCTTGCCCGAGCGAGTGCTTGAGCTTCGGCCTAACGCGAAGCTGCAAGCATTGCAGTTTATCACAGCCAGGACGATCTGGCCGCAACCATCCGGGTTTTCTCCCGCCGCTACAGCCGCATATCTCGCGTGGTCAGAACCATTATCGAAGCGCATTCCACATAGATTCTGAAATCAAACTCAGAAGTGGCTCGGGGAAGGATGCCTAGCGTGGTCGCCATTTCTGGCCTCTCCTGATCGAGCCGCCTCAGCTTGGATGTATCCAAGGACCGTCTTTAGTCCAGCGGGCAGGCCCGGAGTGATTGCCTCCCACAACGCGGATCTTTCGGCGGCATCAAGGTTCATGTCGGCAATTAGAAGAAGCTCACCGCTCTCTGCACATGGCTCAACGGCGACGATCCTACTATCGGTCAGCGCATCGATCCCGATCGCGATAGCGTTGAGGGCGTCATCAACCTTAGCTCGGGCCTCCGCCATGATCCCTTCTCTTTCGGCTACCATCCCAGCAACGAACCGAGTGATCTTCTCCTCCGCGATTTCCAGCCGTCGCTCGCGGGCATCCAGAACTGCCCGCTCTTCGGCGAGATCCTGCGCCGCTATGGCCTTGGCCTCGTCGCGAGCCGCATCTACCAGCCGGCCGTAACGCTTCGGATCGAGGTGCCTGGCGGGCTGATCGATCTTGCGCGTGCCGCGACAAAGCGCACGATCTAGGGTCTTCGCGGCGTGAACTGCCCAAGAGGTCTGAAGCGCGCCGAACGCGGTTGGGTCGTTAGGATGTAGAGCACGGTGCGCCTCGAGTGCGGCCGTCACCGACACGATGGTGACATCTTCTTTGAACCGATTTAGTTTTGCGGTACGGGTTGGCGCGGCCACGATGTCCACGACCCCGCCGCCCTTCTCATCGAGATCCTGCCGCCAGGCCACGACGCAGGGCCTCCCCCCGCCAAGTGCTCGCTGGACCCAGTCCACAGCTTGGTGAGCCAACTGAACGTTCCGCGTATTTTGGGGATCGTGCAACTCGCCCGCTTCAGTGATCCAGCCTGGGCTGACGCTCACGAGGATATGCAGGCCGATCGGCGCGCGTCCATATAGTCGGGCACCGGTAGATTTGAGGAAGCCTTCGAGCGCCGTTGAGAGATCCAGCGGATTCTCCGCATAGTCCGATCCTGAGCGGTTGAGCGGCGTTCGAGCCGGGTCCACACGCTCCTTGCTGCTGGGATCAAGCCGCAGACCGTGCGACGCGATGCGAGCTAGCTCGCTGCGGTCTCTGATACGTTCGACACGGACACATGTGAAATGTGTCATGGTTCGCGCCCCCTGGCCTGTTCGTTTCTCTAGCTTGGCCAGGTGCGACGAAAATCGCGATGGTCCTGATGAGTCGTAACCTCAAGGGTCGGCGTCGGACCTCGTTCATGAGCACCTCATGCTTTGAGGGATCGCTCCTGGGCAACATCTCCTGTCCGATGCGAAGCGGAAAAATTTTATCCGAAGCCCGAGCGAGTTCAGGGATAGGTTCAGGACCCACTAGGGGACCTAGTTGAGCGCCATGCCCGAGATCACGCCGATCTAAATTTTTCGCTTCCGATTTTCATCGCCGTCAGCGCCTATCCTCCCGGCATACCGCGAGGTCCTAACCATGGCTGCCGGAACCTTCAATTTGAAGCGCTTCTTCGTTGCGAAGGCAGCGGCGTTGCAGGAGGCGTCCCGCATTCTGAGTCCACGCGGAGAGGGCACCCAAGCTTCGATCCCCATCCTTGGCGACACCATTGGATATGCCGCTGATCTCGACGCGCGGGTTCATGAGGCTCGGACCGTGACCACGAATGGCGTCGTCAAGCGATTGCCGGCCCACATGAAGGTCGCAACTGTCGATATCGGCCCGGCGCTCGACGCCAGCACGGGAGGCGAACTATCGCCATCCACGATTCGCGCCTCGATCCTGGCACAACACGGGGAAGCCGCCCGTGCGGCGATCCTCCACCGTGATGGGCCAGAACCTATCGTCGTAGTCATGCTCGAACCTGAGGATCAACAGTTCCGTGCACGCCGAGCGTTCGATCCCTTGTGGCGTGAGACTTCCGTAAAGGTCGGCGTTTCCGGCAGCGCAGTTTCGCAGGCTGGCGACGTCGGGGAACAAGTGTCTCGAGGGAAGATCCGAGAGAGCTCAAACGAATCTGAAGAAGAAATCTCGATATCAATTACAATCGTTGATGATGACGAAAATTCACCAGAGACATCTAAAAATTACAGTCTCAATGATTGCGCAAGTAATTCGCGGCCTATTCAGCACAGTAGAATGCACGATCGTTGCAGAGTCACGGCTCACGCGGGTGACAGCATATCACCGGAGGGCGATATACCCTCTCCGGCAATCGATCACGTTAATCTACTGTCGCACAGCGAGAATTTCGCGCGCATTGACAACAGCCTCGACCAAGCGAATCAGTCGCCTGACCGAGCCGCCTCGCCAGGATCGTCGAAGCAACGCGATCTCCTCGCCGTCGAGCGGCGCAATGAAGGCGGGAGCGAGCCCGTGATCGGCCGCGATTCCTACCAGAACCGGTTCGAGCAGAGCATCGAGATCTGCGTGGCTCGGGGCCGGCATTTCCAACACGCGCAGGCGATCAAGCAAAGGGGCGGGCAAGTTGCCGATCTCATTACCAGTGGCCAGCCACGAGACACGGCTGATATCAGTCTCCGTCTGGAAACAAGGGTCTTGGTAGGTTCGGGCGGTCTCCGGTTCGAGCATCGAAAGCAGGGCATCCCAGAGCCTACCATGATCCGAACGGGTCGCGGATTTCTCCAATTCATCGATCTGCATCAGGGGGTTGGCACTACCGGTCCGAGCTACCGCCATGATCGGATGCGCCGGTTCCGATGTCGCCCAACGGCGGTCGAGGCCGCCCAGCGATGCGCCGGCGTCGCGCGTCGCATCGACTCGCCACAACCCCAGCCCGAGATGGAAGGCAATCCTGGCGATGAGGCGGGTCTTGCCGGCTCCCGGCGGGCCGATCAGCAGGGTCGGCCGGAACGTGGTGTACTCACGTCCGATCAGGTCGGTCAGAAGCCTGTCGATCGTAACCTGAGCGTAAGGAAATTCGAAGACGAGCTGCGTGCGCACGACTGCGAGATCCGGCACGGCGACCAGCGGGAGCGCCTTGCCGATGACGTGCTCATAACCGCGGGCGATGGAGCGGCCGCGGTCGCTCCCGGTCTCCTGGATCGCCGGAACGACGAGGACGTGGCCTTTGGGCACTTCCGCGGGTGGGGCATCGGCATCCGGCCGCTGTGGCATGGTGTCGACGGTCGCCGCCTTCTCGCGCTGGCGCGCCTCGCTTTTTTTGACGAGCTGAGCCTCGATCGTCTTCCATCTGCGCCGCTCCCGCGTCGCCGCGCTGTCTGCGACGGGTCGCGTCAAGACCTCCCCAACGGGTACGAGCGCGTGGACGAGTGCCACGTCGCTGGCGAAGGCATCATCGGCGCCACAAGCCAAGGTGGCAGCAGCGGCGATGGCGCTGCTCGTCTTCTCGGAGAACGTCAGAAGCGCGTCCGTGAGCGCGTCGTGCCAAGCTGCCTGCAGCGCGACAGCGAGATCGGTCGCCCCGGTGATGTCCGAATCGGCACCCTGTTCGGCGACGCGTCCGATAGTGAGGCGCGTTTGCGCCTCGGCCAGGGCCGCGAGCCCTTTCCGGAGGTCGAGAACCGCTTCGCGTTCCAGCCACAGGGGCTGGGCCAAGCGCGCCGCAGCTCTGCGATCATCGCCGGCGCAGGACAACAGCGTCGCGACATCGGCCAACGCCCGCGCCACCGGCTGATCGTGCTCCACGGCCCACACGTCGAGGAACCGGATCAGAGCGGATCGTCGGGCTATCCATCGACGGTCACGCCACAAGCCGCCTTCCGAAGTGGCCGCCCCGATCCAGGCGGAGACCAGCGCCTCGGCATCCGGGGCGAGGGTGGTAATCTCGAGGGCGAGCTCAGAGCAAGCAGAAGCCACACGCAGATCTTGAGTGAGGCAGGCGCGCAGGCGGCGCGGAAGCATCGGTTCGAGCAGGCGACGTGCCGCCTCGGGGTCGATCTGCAGGGCAGGCGGGGTCGAAGAGAATGCCATCGGCTTCCTCCCTTTCAGCGGGCGACGCCGACGCGGTCGGAACCGCGGCGCGGAACGGAGCACCAAGCATGGGCGAGGCAGAGCACCTCGAGATCAGCCCGGCGTCGAGCGCGCCGCCCGAGCACGTGCACGATCAGGTCGATGCAGGAGCCGTCACCTCGTACGGCGCAGAGGCAGATCGCCGACATCGCCGGATCGAGGCGCCCAGGAAAGGCGATGGCCTCGGCGAGGACGTTGAGGGCGATATGGATCGCAGCCGCCGAATCGCCCCGGCAAGCAGCGGACCAGTCGGGGGACGGCAGGGGCTGCGCGGCATTCAGGGCAGCGGACAGGCGGCACTGCGCCGCCATATCGAGCGCCTCAGGGGCGAGGACGCGCCACCAGGACAGCGGCAGCGAGAGTTTGGCCGAGTCAGTTGTGCCGGAGAGGTGGGCATCGGGGTCACGAGCGAGTGTCATTGAGACAGACCTGGAGAGCGCGCCGGCGCGCAGGCGCACGGTGCGGGATTGATGGAGAGCGAGATGGACGCATCGGGTCGCGGCCGCGACCCGATGCCGGCGCGGTGCGGTCAGGGCGCAAGCGGCCCGGGCGAGTGCGGGTGTTTGACGTTCTCAGGAACGGCGAGGCTCGCCAACGCCATTGTCAGAAGGTCCGGCACAGCCGCGCGTAATCGGGCTTGAAGCGCCGCCGTCACAGTCTCGAGCGCTGCCAAGACTGGGGTCGCGAACAGCTGATCTATGGCCGGTCCGCTCACCGTAAGGTCATCGCCGTACCCGGCCCGTCCATAGACGTCGATCAGCACCGCGCGGATTTGCGCGACCTCATAGCCGAGTGAGGCCAGAAACGAGCGGCCCTGGACCTGCGCGCACCGCAACACCCATTCAATTTGGTGTATTTTCCTAGCCTCATTTTTTCCGGAGCCTCTCTTGACCTCGGCGATGATGGCTCGGCTCTCTTTCCGATCGACGACGATCAGGTCGAGGAATACGGACTGCGCGACGGCGCCCGCGAGTTCGATCGAGGTCTGATTGAGCTGGGCGACGCTGCTGGCGCGGACGAGTTCCTGGGTCGGAACGGTGATCGGCATCGCGACGTTGCGGAGCACGATGTAGCGCCCGCTTCGCTCCAGGACGTCCGTGATGGCCGCCTCGATGAGGGACCCGTGCCGTTTGACCATGGAGGCCAGCACGGATCCGAGTTGCGACAAGCCTGGTCCGAGCAGCGGATCGGGCACGAAGGTCGCCCGGAAGGCGCCGTCGAGCGCGGCTTGGGCTGCGGCCATCAGTTCGGGTGCGCAGATCTGCGGGATCGCGGGCTGGACGTGGCCGCAGCCGAGGGCCGCGGCGCTCCCGAGCGGGACGGTGATCCGGCTGCTGGTCGCGGATCCAGGCTGCCTACGCGCGGCCAACCGCTGTCGGCCGCCGCGCTGGGCGGCGGGGTGAGGGACGACGATGGTCATGGATGGTTTCCGTCCAGGCGACGCCAACCCGCGCCCTTCACCGAATGGCAGGGCGACGAACGGGCTCGTTTTTCGCAGCCTCAGGCCTGCGGCAACGAGGGCGTCAGGATTGCAGGATAGCGGGGGGACGCTGAGGCACGGCGTATCGCGTGCCAGCGCACCTTCAGGCGATCAGGCGGGTTGCCGGGACGGGGGCTTGGGACTGCCCGGAATTCATGCATCGGGACAGTTTCGTCGGCGCGATAACGCCGGTAGGGAAGGTCTCAGCCATGGTCTCGGTATCCTTCTACGATACGGATCGTGGTCAGGCCGGCACTCGGTGCTGCTAACACCGGTGCTGGCCGCCCCCTGCTAAAGAGCGGCGCGGCGTGTGCGGGTGGTCTGCCAGGGACGAACTTGGCGTGGATCGGCACCTTTGAGAAGGCCGCAGATGCGGCAATATGATCTTGAGGAAGTCCTTCCTGTCGTGATCGTTAACGGAAGCCTGGCGCCCTTTTCCTTGTTGCGGGTGAGCGCATCACATCGCATGATCGCCTGACTGCCGGGTGGCCGGTTGTCGCCAGCAGATTCTTGCTCAGTGCGCTGATCTCACCGATTCGCACAGATCAACGTGGCGACATTCGCCTGTGTGATCATATCAGAGACACAGCAGATGCCCTGCTGGATCGCCGCGGGATCATCGTAGCGGGTATGTGGCGAATCTCTAAGTATAACCGCATCGAGGAAATGCACGTGTTCCGGTCAGGGCTGAGCGGCTATGTGCCCATCGGCCTCTTTGTCTTCGAAGGTGGCTCCTCACGACGGCTCGGTCGTTTTGCCTATAGCTCCGACTATCTAGCTTCTGAAGGACGCAGGCCGATTGACCCCATTGGCCTGCCGCTCGGAAACAAGTGGCGGCCTGCGACCGTGGGAGAGGTCCATCTGGCCTTTCACGATGTAGGCCCCGACGGCTGGGGCAAAGGAATCCTGACACATGTATTCCCAGAACTGGAACTCGGCATGCCGGAATTCCTGGCTCTGGGCGGCCTGTCGCGGACTGGCGATCTGGCCTTCGGCTCAACGCCAGAGGCTCCCGAGAGTTGGATACCCAGGATGGAAGCAGCGCTTGAGCGCGCTCAAAGCGAGGACGACCTTGAAGGTGCGCTCATCGCAGCAGAGAAGTACGAGGAAGGCGAAGCGTCGGCGCGCCAACTCGCGCAGCTACTCATCCACAGCTCGGATATTGGGGGCGCTCGACCGAAGGCACGTGTTCGGATTTCAGATAAAGAATGGATAGCCAAATTTTCCGCGTGGGACGACAGGTTCGACAATCCCAGGGCTGAAGCGGTTTGCCTCGATTTTGCTGAGGCAGCAGGCCTTCAAGTCCCGGAGCGGGAGCTTCGTGTCGTAAACGACAGGCCGGTTCTCTTGGTATCACGTTTTGATCGATCCTCGGCTGGAGCGTGTTTGTCTTACCTCAGCGCCGGCACTTTGCTGGGCGAGCCAGCTTATGGTTATGCGACAAGCAAGACCTATTTGGACATCGCGGCAGCCGCGCGCCGTATCGGTGCACAAGAGCCTGAACGCGAGATGTTTCGCAGGCTCTTGGTCAATGCCTATCTCCGGAACACCGACGATCATTTGCGCAACCACGCTTTCATCAACGATGGGACCGGATGGAATCTTTCACCGGTGTTCGATGTGGTCCCGCATCCGTCGGGCACCAAGCATGTCTGCGCCCCGGCTCCCGGTATCAGCCGGGAATGCGACGCGAGCACCGCATTCGCGGCCTACATAAAATTTGGCCTCTCCGCTGCCGACGCCAGCTCCATCCTCGATGAGGTTCATGAAGCTACCTCACGCATCCCAGTATTTCTCGACGCCCGAGGCGTGTCGAGACGGGATCGGGAAATACTCTTGGCATGCTTCGGCTCGCTACCCAGGACCACCGCGCCACAATGAAAGTCCGCGCCAGCAAATGGCGCCACCCCCGTGACAAAATGGAGCAGCGAGACAGAATTTTTCTTATTTTGAGGAATACAGTCGAACTACAAATTAGATGCGTCTCGAAGGTTATGTAACCGTATTCGATTTCCATAAAACTTATGCCACCGTGGAACATAAGGGCTTCGAACACGCCGTGATTGGCCCACAAAGCCATAAGCTGGCTCTTCGACCCTCGTCGATATAGTTGTGGAAATATTGTTGCAGCACCGAAGCATTGCAGCTAAGTCGAATCATGTAAAAAATGGACAAGCTGGCGATTTTGGGGTGTGTATTCGGAAGATAAAATATCAACTCATGCAAATCAGAAATTAATTTTTGCGGGGCCCGTAATTTCAGCTGAGCGTTGAATGGTAAAGTATGCGCAAGGCGTCGAAGACGCTGGTTGCGCCGGCGTCCGTGATCACTTTAAATCAAGCGGCTCGCGTGCCGGCGACGTCCCGTCCGTGGGCCTGATCCATGATCTCCCCGATCCGCTCGCCGACGGCGACGGCTATCTCCACCGAGGCCGCCCCTTCCGAACCCTGCCGGCAGATCCGGGTCAGGACGTCGGTCACGCGCTGCTCCATGACCCCGAGAATCGCCGCGGCCGCCTGGGGCTGGGCACCGCGCAGGACCGCCGCGAGATCGCAATAGGCGTCGTGAAGAAGCTGCAGCGTGAGCCGATCGACAGCCTGTTCATCCTCCGCCGACAAGGCCCGCATCACGCCCCTCTCAACGTCCCACACCCGACGCCACCGACAGCCTTGCCCCGATGCGTTAACAAGGCGTGAAGAACGCCGTCGGTCGGCAGGAATTGGCTAACCACCCCGCCAAACGGCGAGGACGGCAACCTGACGCGACCGGAATGGAACTTGGCGGGCCGTCGGCGTGTCAACTCCGCAGGATCCATCAGCGCGAGAGCTTTTCAATGCGCCCCCTCATCGCCACGCTCACCGCCGCGAGCCTCGGTCTGGCCGCGGCCGCGACACCCGCCCTGGCCCAGGTGCAGCAGAACAATCCGAACGCCGCCAACCAATCCATGGAGACCAGCGGTCAGGTCCGCGCTCTGCGACAGGAGCAGACGACCCAGAGCAATACGCTTCGGATGGACATCCAGAGGAACCAAGCCGCGACGCCCGCTCCGAATACCGGGCCGAACGCCATCGGCCCGACCGGGGGCACCGGCGTCATCGGCCGCTGAGGGGGCGAGGGGCACCGGCCTACACGTCCGGCAGGGGCCGTCCCTTCACGACCACCCGCGGCCACCGCTCCAGGCCGATCGGCATCAGTACGGCGATCTGCGGCGGCACCGCGGTGCCGCCGAGCAGGCTATCGAGGGAAATCCGGCAGGCCTCCTCGATCTCGCCGCGCGTGCGCGCGCCGGAGGTCTTGATGTCGGCGATCAGGAGCGCCGCGATCTCGTGGGCAAAGGCGTCGCCGTCCAACATGCCGGACTCCCGCTCCGTGTCAGTCCAGCATAGTCGCCTGAGCATCGTCCCGGCATCAGCACAGAATTGCGTATCCACATACCGATTGCGGATACTTTGTCGCGTCCACGGGTCGGTCGCCGCGCGCCGCCGCGCTTTGAAACCGTATCCCGGAGGGGGCCGGGACCACTCGAAGGGCGGTGAAGGCCGGCGACGGTGGTATCGACCGCCGGCAGCAGCACCAGGGTGAGCGGGGTCGCGGCGATCAGGACCCCGATCACCGCGGTGGCGAGCGGCCGCCGCACCTCCGCGCGGGTGCTGGTCGAGAACGCCATAGCCGGAAGTTCAGTGCCGTAAGGTGAGCCGTCATGATCACAGGCCGCAGCGGCTTCGCGGCGGCGTGGATGGCGGCCTCCCGGACACCGGGGTTGGACGCCTCTAGATCGCGGATGTAACTCGCGAGCACGACGCCGTTCAGGATGGCGATGCCGAAGGGCGTTATGAAACCTGTCGCCGTCGGAACCGACAACGGCTCGACGCGCAGAGCCAGCGCCGGGTTGACGCCGGGGAAGTGCAGCGAGGTCTTCCGCCGCGTCGACCGCGCGGAGGTCTCGCGCCGGACCGCCGGCCATGGCTTGAGTCTCATAGCGGCAGTCGCCGACATCCCCGGCGCGCCCGTGACGCGGCATTTCCCGCCGGCCGGCGGCGAACTCGGAAGGCCGCGCGGCGAGATCGACGAGGTCTCTCGGATCGTGGACAGAGACGCCGGGATGTAAGACCGGCCCGACCGCCGCGAAAGCGGCGGTTAAGGCTCGGCGTGCCAGAGCGTGGCAACGAAGCGCCGTCCGCGGGGGGCCGATGAACGTCTGGCGACGCGTCGCCCCGTGGCTCGGCTCGGCCCGCACCTGGATCGTCCTCGGGATCCTGGCCCCGCTGGGCATGGTCGTGACGTCCGGCCTGATGCTGGCCGACCTGCGCCGCGACGCCTGGACCAGCGCGGAGCAGACCTCCTGGAACCTCCTGCAGGTCCTCGAGCGCGACATCGCGCGCAACATCGAGATGTACGATCTCTCGATCCACGCGGCGGTCGACAACCTGAAGGTGCCGGGCTTGGCCGCCGCCGACCCGCACCTGCGCCAGCTCATCCTGTTCGACCGCGCCGCGACCGCCCGCGACATGGGCGTGATGCTGATCCTGGACGAGCGGGGCGACGCCGTCGGCGACATCGCGGCCGTGCCGCCGCGCCCGGGCAACTACGCGGATCGCGAGTATTTCCAGGTCCACCGGGCGAGCACCGGGCTCGGCCTCCATGTCGGGCGCCCGATCGTGTCGCGGCTCAACGGGGAGCGGATGCTCCCGTTCAGCCGCCGCATCGACCGGCCCGACGGCAGCTTCGGCGGCGTGGTCCTGGGCACCGTGAAACTGTCCTACTTCACGCACCTGTTCAGCGAGATCGATCTCGGACCGGGCGGGGCCATCAACCTGTACCTGACCGACGGCACCCGCCTGATGCGCTACCCCTACGTGGAGGCGGATCTCGAGGCGAATATCGGGAAGACCGCGATCTTCAAACGGTTCCTGCGCGAGGGACGCGGCAACTTCGTCAGCACCTCCGTGCGCGACGGCGTCGAGCGGAACTACACGTTCACGCGGATCGGAAATCTGCCGCTGATCCTGAACGTCGCCCTGTCCACCAAGGACGTGGAGGCGGAGTGGACCGCGAAGGCGACGATCATCGGCGGCATCGTGCTGGCGCTGTGCGGCCTCACGATCGCGCTGTCGCTCCTGTTCGGGCGGGAGTTGCGTCGCCGCGAGACGCTGCGGGCCGAGATGGCGGCGCTGTCGCGAACCGACGCCCTGACCGGCCTGCCGAACCGCCGCTGCTTCGAGGACGCCCTCCGGCGGAACCTGGACGCGGCCCGGCGCGACAGCCACCCCCTGTCGCTGCTCATCGTCGACGCGGACCATTTCAAGCGCTTCAACGACCGCTACGGGCACCCGGTGGGCGACGCAATCCTGCAGGGTCTCGCCCGCTGTCTCGCGGCTAGCGTGCACCGCCCCCAGGATCTCGTCAGCCGCATCGGCGGCGAGGAGTTCACCCTGCTCCTGCCCGAGACGGACGAGGCCGGCGCCCTGCGCGTCGCCGACACGGTCCACGCCGAGGTGGCCAAGCTGACCGTCCCGTCGGCGGGGATCGCGGCCGGCGCCGTGACGGTGAGCATCGGGCTCGCGGCCGTCCGGCCGGGCGCCGACCGGAGCGCGCCGCTGCCGGATCCCTACCGCTTGGCGGACGGCGCCCTGTACGAGGCCAAGAACGGCGGCCGCAACCAGACCCGCAGCGTCGCGCCGCCGGCCGCGCGGGGCGCCCTGCAGCTCGTGCGGACGTCCTGACCGGCGCGCCGCCGCGCTTTCGCGTGGCGCTTTGACGGAATCGACACGAACGCCGTGGTCTCCTGGTCGCGATGGCGGACGGCCCGGATTGGGCCCGACGGCGTCGCGTCGGGACGGGGCGGGCGGGCGGGATCGATCATCCGTGCCCCGGGCCGGCGGAGCGCGCGCGGATCCGGAGGGATCCGGCCCGCAACCATAGGGTAACGAGGATGGACGACAGACGCGCCGCGCCCCGCAGACGGACCCTGCTCGAGGGCCATATCGAACTCGCCGGCGGCGGCGTGATCGACTGCACGATCCGCAACATGTCGGACGGGGGCGCCCGCCTGAAGGTCGTCAGCGTGATCGGTGTGCCCGACGCGTTCGTGCTGGCCTACGGGGTCGGCGGTCAGCGCCGGCCGGCGCGCGTCACGTGGCGCCAGGAGACCGAGCTCGGGGTCGCGTTCGGCGACGCCTGACGGGCGGCGGTCGAGGCTTCCACGCCCACCCGTGTTGAGGGGCGGATCGGATGGGCGTGGAAGGCCAGCGTCCGGCTGGTGACCAACCGATGCGACGACAGGGTTAACGCTTCGTTACCGCGCCGTGGGGTCCGCGCGCCGGGCCTGGAGCGTCTCGGCGATCACCACGCCGGTCCGCAGCACGTGGCGGTGGGCGACGGTCCCGGCCGCGGCGGCGTCCCGCGCGGCGAGCGCCGCGAACAGGTCCCGGTGCTCGCGGGCCGATTCCTCCCAGCGGCTGCCGCTGGAGAGCGCGCGCAGGCGCGCCCACTGGGCCCGGGCCTGGAGCGCCGCGTGGGCCTCCGCCAGCGGGCGGTTCCGGGCGGCCTCGACGATCGTCCGGTGGATCTCCTGGTTCAGGGCGAAATAGGCGTCGAGCACTTGGTCCCGGTGCATCCGGTCGAGCTGCGCCTGCTTGCCGCGCAGCACGTCCATCAGGGCTTCGGAGATCCGCGGCGCCGCGAGTTCCGCGGTCAGCCGCTCGATCCCGGCGAGCGCCTCGAACAGTTCGAGGATCTCCTCCGGCGTCCAGTCCGGGACGCGGGCGCTGCGGTTCTGGTGCAGCTCGACCAGCCCCTCCGCGGCCAAGAGCTTGAGCGCTTCCCGCAACGGTGTGCGGCTGACCCCGAGGGCGACGGAGAGGTCCGCCTCCACGAGGGACGCGCCGGCCGGCAGCACGCCGCGCACGATCATGTCCCTGAGCCGGCCCGCCGCCTGCTCGTGCAGCCCGGTCCGCGGCAGCTGCGCGACCGGGACGACCGGCGCCTTGCGGGGCCGGCCCCGGCGGCGTGCGACGACGTCCATCGATCCTCCCGTTCTCCCGCGCCAGCTTAGCGCGTCCGGCCGCCCGATCGATGACCCATTTTTCGGCCGCTTGCGCTGCCATATCATGCATTTGCGCAAATTGCATGCAGCATGCAGAAAATGCCTTGTCGCCTGCCCAGGCCTGTCGGATGCTTCACGGATCGGGGATGGATTCCATGGAACGAGCGAACGGCACGACGCGTCTGGGCATGATGACGCCCTCGTCGAACAGCGTCCTCGAGCCGGCCACGGCGCATCTGCTGGCCGGCGTCGCGGGCGTCAGCGCCCACTTCGCCCGCTTCCGCGTGACGGAGATCGGCCTGTCGGCGGCGGCGCTGGACCAGTTCGACCCCGAGCCGATCCTGGCGGCGGCCGAACTGCTCGCCGATGCCCGCGTCGCCGCGATCCTGTGGAACGGCACCTCCGGCGCGTGGCTCGGCTTCGACGCGGACGAGCGCCTGAGCGCCGCGATCACCGACCGGACCGGGTGCCCGGCCTCCACCGCGGCGCTCGCCTTCCGCGACCTGTTCCGCGCCCGGGATTTCCGGCGGATCGGCCTCGTCACGCCCTATACCGGCGACGTGCAGCGCCGGATCCAGGCCAACTGGGGCGCGGCCGGCTTCGACTGCGCCGCCGAGCGCCACCTCGGCCTGTCGGAGAACTTCGCCTTCGCCGAGACCGGCCCGGAGGCCATCGCCGGCATGGTCCGGGCGGTGGCGGCCGAGGGCGTCGACGCGGTGGCGATCGTGTGCACGAACCTCGCGGGCGCCGCGCTCGCCCCGGCCCTGGAGGCCGAACTCGGCGTGCCGGTGGTCGATTCCGTGGCCGTCACCCTGTGGAAGGGCCTGGAGCTGGCGGGCTGCCCGACGGCGCATCTCGCCGCGCACGGCCGCGCCTTCGCGGCGGACGGGGCGGGCCGCCCGTGAGCGCCGGGACCACCCTGATCCTCGACGGGATCACCCAGCGCTACGGGTCGGCGCTCGCGGTCGACACCGTGACCCTCGACATCCGGGGCGGGGAGCTCGTCGCCCTGCTCGGGCCCTCGGGCTGCGGCAAGACCACCCTGTTGCGCGCGGTGGCGGGCTTCCTGAAGCCCACGGAGGGGCGCGTCATCATCGGCGGCCAAGCCGTCGACCACCTGCCGCCGAACCGGCGCACCGTCGGCATCGTGTTCCAGAACTACGCCCTGTTCCCGCACATGAGCGTCGCCGACAACGTCGCCTACGGCCTCGCGGCCCGGGGTGTCGGGCGGGCGGAGCAGAGGGCGCGGGTCGCCGAGATGCTGGCGCTGGTGCGCCTCGAGCACCTCGCCGGGCGCTTCCCGCGGGAGATGTCGGGCGGCCAACAGCAGCGGGTGGCGCTGGCCCGGGCGCTCGCCGTGCGCCCCTCGATCCTGCTCCTCGACGAGCCGTTCGCGGCCCTCGACAAGAACCTGCGCCTCGACATGCAGATCGAGATCAAGCGCATCCAGCGCAGCGCCGGCACCACCACGCTGATCGTCACGCACGACCAGGAGGAGGCGCTGTCGATGGCCGACCGGGTCGCCGTGCTCAACGCCGGCCGCCTGGAGCAGTTCGCCCCCCCGACCGACGTCTACGACCGCCCCGAGACGCTGTTCGTCAACACCTTCGTGGGCACGGCCAACGTCCTGCACGGGCGGCTCGCGACGGAGGCGGGCGGCGCCCGCGTGGTGGCCCTGGAGGCGGGCGGTCTGCTCCCCGCCGCCACGACGCTGCCGGACGGGACCCGGGTCGCCGCCTGCCTGCGGCCCGAGCACGTCGCCTTCGCGGAGGAGGGACCGGGGGCCGGGGCGGGGGCCGCGGACGGCCTCGACGGCGCGGTCGAGGTCGGCCTGCCGCTCGGCGCAACCCTGGTCCACGAGATCCGCCTCGACGGCGGCGCCCGCCTCAAGACCGCCGAGCCGCGCGCGGCGGGCGCCCGGCCCCGGCCGCCCGGCACCCGCGTGCGCCTGCGCCCGACAGCACCCGAGCGGGTCGGCGTCTTTCCCGATCCCCGACACTGAGGCCGAGCCGCCCGACACCGAGCCAGGAGAACCGACCATGCCCCTGCACCGCCGCAGCCTCCTCGCCAGCGCCCTGACCCTCGGGGCCGCGCAGGCCTTCCCGGGCCTGTCCCGCGCCCAGGCGCGCAAGCTCGTCTTCGCGACCTTCACGGGCAGCTGGGAGGAGGCGCACCGGGCCGTGCTCGTGCCGGCCTTCCGCAAGAGTTCGGGCGGCGACGTGATCCTCGATCCGATGCTCTCGGTCGACCAGATCGCCAAGGTCCAGGCGGCCCGCGCCAACCCGCCGATCGACGTGATGCTGCACGATCCGGGCCCCGCCCTCACGGCCATCGCCCAGGACCTCGTCGAGCCCTACCCGGTGGCCCAGTCGGCCCATTACGGCGACCTGATCGCGGACGCGCAGGAGCCGATGGGCCCGGCGCCGTTCTTCCAGATCGTCGGCCTGACCTACAATCCGGAGAAGGTGAAGACGCCGCCGACCTCCTGGGCCGACCTGTGGAAGCCCGAGTACAGGGGCCGGGTCGGCATCACCAACCTGAACTCGACGCTCGGCACCGGCTTCATCGTGGAGATCGCCCGCATGCACGGCGGTTCGGAGACCGACGTCGAGCCGGGCTTCAAGGCGCTGGAGGCGCTCAAGCCGAACCTCGCCGCCGTCGCCGCCAACCCGGGCGCCCTGGCAGCCCTCTACCAGCAGGAGCAGGTCGACATCGGGCCGGGCAATTTCAACGCGATCCAGATCCTGAAGGCCCGAGGCGTGCCGGTGGAGTTCGCCGCACCGAAGGAGGGCATCATCGCCTTCAAGACGACGATCCACATCGTCAAGAACACGCCGTCGAAGGAGCTGGCCTTCAGGCTGATCGAGGCCGCGCTATCGCCAGAGGTGCAGGCCAAGCTGATGCAGAGCCCCTACCTGATCGTGCCGACCAACCGGAAGGTCGCCATCGAGGGCGAGGTCGCCAAGGTCCTGGCGAAGGACGCGGACGAGTTGAAGCGCAAGTCGGTGTTCCAGGACTGGGCCGCGATCAACCGCGGCCGGCCGGCCTGGATCGAGCGCTTCAACCGCGAGATCCGGGTGTGAGCGCCGGCCCGGCCACGGAGGGCCCGGTCGCGGCGCCCCTCCGCCCGGGCCGCACCTGGACGGCGGCCTACGACATCCGCCTCGCGCTGCCGCTCGGGGCGTTCTTCCTCGTCTTCTTCCTGGCGCCGCTGGCGCTGCTGCTGCTCGTGAGCTTTTACGCCGATCCGGCCATGACCCGGTTCGGCCTCGACCAGTACGCCCGGTTCCTGCTCGACCCGTTCTCCCTGCGGGTGCTCGGCGCGACCCTGTGGCTCGGCGTCGAGGTCACGGCGCTGACCCTCCTGCTCGGCCTGCCGCTGGCGCTGCTCCTGACCTGGGCGCCCGGCCGGCTGCGCGGCCTGCTGACCCTGATCGTGCTGCTGCCGCTGCTCACGAGCGTGGTGGTCCGGACCTTCGCGTGGATCGTGATCCTGGGGCGCCAAGGCATCGTCAACGCCGCGCTCCTCGGCCTCGGCCTCACCGACGCGCCCCTGAAGCTGCTCTACACCGAGGGCGGCCTCGTCCTGGCGCTGGCGCAGGTGCAACTGCCGCTGATGGTCCTGCCCCTGGTCACCGCCCTGTCGCGGATCGACCCGAACCTCGCCGACGCCTCGGCGGCGCTCGGGGCGGGGGCATGGCGCACCTTCCTCCGGGTGACGCTGCCGCTCTGCCTGCCCGGCATCGTGGCGGGCTGCCTGCTGACCTTCGCGGCGGCGATCACCGCCTTCATCACCCAGTCGCTGATCGGCGGCGGGCAGATGCTGTTCATGCCCATGTACCTGTACCAGCAGGCCTCCTCGCTCAACAACTGGCCGTTCGCGGCGGCGATCGCGATCGTCTTCCTCGTGGCGGTGCTCGCCTGCGTCACGCTCCTCAACCTCGCGGGCCGCCTGTCGGGCGGCCGCGCGCGCGCCTGAGGTCAACGGGAGTTCACCGGGAGGTCACCATGCGGACGAGCCTGCGGCGCGATCTCGACTGGTTCAGCTTCCACGGCGCGGTGCTGCTGCTGGCCGGGCTCTGCCTCGTCCTGCTGGCGGCGCCGACCGTGATCGTCGTGGTGGTGTCGTTCACCAGCGGCTTCTCTCTGCGCTTCCCGCCGCCGGGCTACTCCCTGCGCTGGTACGCGGCGCTCGCGGAGGCCGAGCAGCTCCGGGCCGCCGCCTGGAACAGCCTCGTGGTGGCGGGCTGGACGACCCTGCTGTCGGTGGTTCTGGGCACCGCCGCGGCGCTCGCCATCGCCCGGTCACCGCGGGTCTCCGCGCGGCTCCTCGACAGCCTGTTCCTGTCGCCCCTCGTCCTGCCGGCCCTGGCCTTCGGGCTCGCGGCGCTGATGCTGTTCAGCCTCGCCGGCATCCCGGTCTCGCCGCTGACCCTCGTCCTCGGCCATACCGTGGTCTGCGTGCCCTACGTGGTCCGCACCACCGTGGCGGCCCTGTCGCAGATGGACCCGGTGCTCCTCGAGAGCTCAACCTCGCTCGGCGCCTCGCGCCTCTACACGTTCCGCCGGGTGACCCTGCCGCTGATCCGGCCCGGGATCCTGGCCGGGGGCTTCATCGCCTTCATGGCGAGCTTCGACAACGTCCCGGTCTCCCTGTTCCTGCGCGACGCCGCCACCGACATGCTGCCGATCCGCATGTGGCAGGACCTGGAGGGCCGCCTCGACGTCACGGTGGCGGCGGCCTCCAGCCTGCTGATCCTCGTGACCGTGGTGCTCGCCGCCGTGATGGAGCGGGCCGCAGGCCTGTCCCGCCGGATGGAGGGCTGAAGCGCCCGGAGCCCTCGCATGCGCATCCTGCTCCTCAACCCCAACACCTCGGCGGCGATGACCGCGCGCATGGCGCGGGCCGCCGAGGCGGCGCTCGCCCCCGACGCGCACATCACCGCGCTCACCGCCACGTCCGGCTTGCCCTACATCGCGAGCCGGGCCGAGGCGCAGCTCGCCGGGGCGGCGGTGCTGGAGACGCTCGCCGCCCACCATTCCGGCCACGACGCCGCGGTCATCGCCGCCTACGGCGATCCCGGGCTGGTCGCCGCGCGGGAGCTGTTCGACCTGCCGGTGGTCGGCATGGCCGAGGCCGCGATGCTGACCGCCTGCCAGCTCGGGGCGCGGTTCGCGGTCGTCACCTTCGCGCCCGCCCTGCTGCCCTGGTACGAGGACGCGGTGGCGCTGGCCGGGCTGTCGGCGCGTTGCGCCGGCCTCCACGCGGTGCGCCGGCCGTTCCAGGCCGTGACCGAGGTGCAGGACGAGCTGCGGCCCGAGATCCTGGCCCTGGCCGAGCGGGCGGTGGGGGAGGGGGCCGACGTCGTGATCCTGGCCGGCGCGCCGCTCGCCGGCCTCGCCACGGTCCTCCGGGACGCGGTGCCGGTGCCGCTCGTCGACCCGCTGGCGGCCGCCCTGGGCCAGGCGCAAGCCCTGGTGCGGCTCGGGACGCGGCCGCCGCGGGCCGGGCGTTTCGCCCGGCCGCCCGCGAAGCCGGCCACCGGCCTCGCCGGGCCGCTCGCCCGCTGGATCGCCCATCGCGAGGAGGAGTCATGACCCGGATCGACGCGGACGGCCCGCTCTGGACCCTCTCGGCCGCCGCCCTGGGCCGCCGCTACGCTGCCGGGACGGCGAGCCCGGTCGCGGCCGCCCGCGCCTGCCTGGAGCGGGCCGAGGCCGTGAACCCGGTGCTCAACACCCTCGTCGCCGTCGATCCCGAGGGCGCGGAGCGCGCCGCCGCGGCGAGCGCCGCGCGCTGGCGGGCGGGGCGACCGCTCGGGCCCCTCGACGGCGTGCCGCTGACCGTCAAGGACAGCCTGAACGTCGCCGGGTTCGCGACCGGCTGGGGCAGCCGGCTCTACGCGGGGGAGGGGGCCGGGCAGGCCATTGAGCGCGACGAGACGCCGGTGGCGCGCCTGCGCGCGGCCGGGGCGGTGATCCTGGGCAAGACCAACGTCCCCGAGCTGACCGTCCAGGGCTACACCGGCAACCCGGTCCACGGCGTCACCCGGAACCCGTGGGATCCGGCGCTGACGCCGGGGGGCTCCAGCGGCGGCGCCGTCGCGGCCGTGGCCTCCGGGATCGGGCCCCTGGCGCTCGGGACCGACGCGGGCGGCTCGATCCGCCGCCCCGCCTCGCATACCGGCCTCGTCGGCCTGAAGCCGACGGCCGGTCGGGTGCCGCGGACCGGCGGGCTGCCGCCGATCATGCTCGACCTCGAGGTGGTCGGGCCGATGGCGCGCACCGTCGACGACCTCGCGGCGGCCATGCGGATCCTCGGGGCGGCCGACCCGGATGCCGTCGCGCCGCACGGCTTCGGCCCGTTCGGGACCACCGCGGTGCCGGAGCGCCCGCTGCGGATCCTCCACGTCCCGGCCTTCGGGACAGCCCCGGTCGATCCCGAGATCGCCGACAGCGTCGCCGAGGCGGCCGGGCGCCTCGCCGGCCTCGGCCACCGGGTCGAGACTGGCCGCTTCGACGCGGCGACGGCCATCACGGAGGCGTGGCCGGTCCTCGGCCAAGCGGGCATCGCGTGGCTGATGCGCGCGCATCCGGGCGGACTCGACGCGCTCGGCCCTGACATCCGCGCCCTGGCGGAGGCCGGGGCGGCCCTGTCGGCGGCCGACCTGTTCGAGGTGCAGCGGATGGCACTGGCGCTGCGCCGGGACCTCGCCGCCCTGTTCGCCGATCACGACCTCCTCATGACCCCCGCGGCCGCGGCGCTGCCCTGGCCGGCGGAGGACACCCATCCGCCGCGCATCGCCGGGGTACCGGTGGGCCCCCGCGGCTCGGCGACCTTCACGGGCTTCGTCAACGCCGCCGGCTGCCCGGGGATCTCGATCCCCTGCCGACCCTCGGGCGCCGGGCTTCCGATCGGGTTCCAGCTCGTGGCGCCCTGGGGCGGCGACGAGACCCTGGTCGCGATGGCGGCCGCCTACGAGGCGGCCCATCCCTGGCGGATGGTCTGGGAGGACGGGACCCCGTGACTGGCCTGTCGCTCCACGCCGTCGACGCCGCCACGGGCCGGCCGGCCGAGGGGATGCGCGTGCGCGTCCTGAGCGCTGGAGGAAAGCGGCGGGTGATCGCCGAGGGCCGCCTCGGGGCGGACGGGACCCTCGACCATCCGGTCGTGCGGACGCGGCTCGCCGCCGGCCTCTACGAGGTCGTGTTCGTCATCGGGGACTTCGTCGAGGCCGCGGGGGAGGGATTCCTGGAGGAGGCCGCGATCCGCTTCCGGATCGACGACCCCGACCGCCACTGCCACCTGCCGCTGAAATTCACCGCCTTCGGGGTGGCGCTGTTCCGCGGCTGTTGAGCCGCACGCGCCGCCCTCGGACCCGGCCCGCGACGGCGCGGCCCGGCCGCCCTCCCCCGCGAGGTGACCGGAGCCTCCGGAGAGCCTAGACTCGCCCCCGATCGCGGCGCGCGCAGGAGGAAGCCGATGCGGGTTCAGGCGATGACGATCCCGGCGGCGGCCGGGGCCGCGACGCGCGGCGCACCACGGGCGCGCCTGCTGCTCGCCGCGCTGACGATCCTCGCGCTTCCGCTGGCCTTCGTCGCGGCCGCGCGGGTCCCCGCGGCGCCCGTCGATCCCGACCTCGTGCGGGTGATCCGCTTCATGGCGCTGCTCAAGGGCGGCTTCGCCCTGGCGGCGCTGGCCGGCTGCTTCTGGCGTCTCGGCCGGCCCGCCGGGTGGCGAAGCGCCGTCTACGTGGCCGGACCGCCGCTCATGGCGCTCGGGGCGGCCGGCCTGTGGTCCCTGCGCGACCCCGGGCTGGCGGCGCTCGGCCTGCATCTCGGCCTGTTCGCGGTCCTGGCGGCGGCGCTGACCGACCGCGAGGCCCTGCCCGACCGGCTCCGCGCCGCGCGTCGTCAGATCGTCTCGTAGGCGAACAGTACCGAGATCAGCGTCAGGCCAGTCAGCCCGATGACGAAGCAGATGTCGGCGCAGCGCTCCAGGTTGACCGAGAGATCGCCGCCGTCGTCCAGGCGGATCGACAGGTAGGACGCGATCGCGCTGACCAAGAACAGGATCGCCGTCAGGGCGGCGGCCTCGTCGACGTGGCTCGGCCCGATCCAGCCCTCGGCGATCTTCACGAGGCCGATCAGCGTGGTGCAGACGCCGACCATCGTGCCGGCATTGGGGAGGATGTGGCGCGACAGGCTATCCTCGCCGGACCCGGTGCCCTTCCGCCTTTCGGCCATGCGCTCCTCGTACAGCTCCGCTCCGGCCGATGGCCCCCTGATACCGCGCCCGTGGAGGTTCGTCATGAAGCGCCCGCTCACCACCAACTTCTCCGCGCCGCCGCCGGAGCGTGCCCACCCGCCCGAGCCGGCGCCCGCGGCAGCCTCGTGGCGCGACGTCGCCCCGTTCGCGGCCGCCCTGATTGCCACCCTGGAGGCGATCGAGGCCGGGCAGAAGGCCGGGCCGGCGATGCGGGCGCACCGCTCCGCCATGCGCCGCCAGGGCGAGGCGGCCGCCGCGCTCGGCGGATCCGAGGCGCTGGAGGCCGTGCTCAATCAAATCGCGGACGCCGACGCGGCCCGGGCCGAGCGGCGCCTCGCGCTCGTCCGCGAGGCCTGGGCGGGTCTGCCCGGGGGAGGGGCGTGAGGCGTCCTGCCGGCTCGCCGGATCAGGCTGGCGGCAGATCCGGAACGCAGTGTGCCGTCGGGGCAGCGCGCCGACGCGCCACGATCCGAATTCGGGCCGCCGCGTAAAGATTTGATACAGGATCTCGGATAAATTCGGGGCTGGCCACACCGCGTCAGCTCGAGATCGCTCGTCGGGAATTTGTGATGGACGACCAGGACAAGCAATTTATCACGCAGCAGATCCTCGACGTCGGCCGCCAGCTCTATGCCGCCCTCGACAGCAAGATCATGACGGCTCACGCGCAGCAGCTGGCGCAGATGCAAGATGTCCGGCGCCTCGCCGTGGTTCAGCTCGCGCCGAAGAACGATTTCTGCCTCGTGACGGATCATCCGATCGCCTACGAGAGCAACGATCACACGGTTCCGCGCGGAACAAAGGATGACAATACGCGCAATCAGCGGTTCTGCCACGCGATCGAGAGCCATTTCGGCCGAAAGGTCAGGGCCCTGGACCTCGGCTGCGCGGGGGGCGGCCTCGTCTTCGATTTCCTCATCCGAGGCAACGCGGCTTTCGGGATCGAGGGGAGCGATTACTCCCTTCGCGCGCAGCGCGCCGAGTGGTCCATCATCCCGGACTATCTGAAGACCTGCGATATCACCAAGCCCTTCTCCCTGATGGATCAGAGGTCAGGGACGAAAGCGAAATTTGACGTCATCACGATGTGGGAGGTCCTCGAGCACATCGAGGAATCGCTGCTTCCTCAGCTGTTCGCGAACGTGAAATCCCACTTGGCGGACGGCGGTCTTTTCGTGGGCTCGGCCGCGACATACGACGATGTCGCCAACGGCGTGAGCTACCACCCGACGGTCAAGCCGGAGACGTGGTGGCGCGAGCTTGTCCGGCAGCACGGGCTGGAATTTGTCCCGATGACCATGTTTCAGTTCAAGGATTTCTGCAGAGGCTCCGGCAACGAGAACGCCTTCTACGACGCCGATTTCAGCAAGAATCCCGAGCTCGGCTTCCACTTCGTGATGAAGCACCGCTCCGCTTGAGGCGGGGCTTCCGAGCTCGACCGGTCGGGCGCCATAGGCTTGAGCGGTCCGCCTGCGCGCCCCACATGGACGGGAGCGACAGCGCGGGGCCGACCATGTACGACCTCATCCACACCCTCCGCCTCTGGCTCTGGCGCCGCCGAGTGCGGGCCCTGGCGCGGGAGTGCCGGGCATCCGGGACCAGCGACGGCGACTGGATCGCCGCCACCGTCGCGGCCTCCGCGACGAGTTCGGGTCCGGGCGCGCCGGTCTCGTACGTGAGCGGCACGGGCCTGTAGCGGATCCCGCTCGGCCGGGCGCGGTCAGCCTTCCGGAGACGGCTCGGCGGCGGCGGCACCCGGCTCGGGCGCCGGGCCGGTGTCGAGGGTGCCGCTGTGGACCAGGGCGCCGGCCCAGGCGCTCGCGATGATCCGGACCTGCTCGATGGCCTCGGCGCGGGTGAAGGGCCTGTCACCACCTCCCGAACGGCCCTCGTCCCAGTAGACGTAGCCGGTGCGCCGGCCGCCGGCATCCTCGACGCAGGCGGCGTTCTCGAGGACGCAGATCCGGAGCGGGAGCTTGAGACCGAGTGTGGGCATAGGGCCCATATAGGGCGCCGATCCCGCGGGAAGTCGGCGCGCCCGCCGCGTGACGGTCGGTCTCAGGTGTCTCAGGTGGGTTTCGCCGCGTCGAGCGCCTGCTCCAGGTGCGTCACGACCTCGTCGCCCTTGGGCGGCGGCTCGGCCTCCTCGACCCGTCGGGCGACTTCCATGACGAGGTAGGTCACCGACGGCGGCCAAGCCACGCCGTTGTCCAGGAGCATCCGGGCGGCGCTTACCAGCATCCGGAACTGGTCCGGCGGGATCGTGGTCCCGGCCTCGTGCTGCGCGAGGATGTGGTCGGCGATCGCGGCCGCAAGGCCGGCAACTTCGGCCATCTTGTTGGGCGGATCACCAGCCGTCATGTCAGGTCGCGCTCCGTCTGCGAAAGCACGGTGCGGAGCATCCGTCGCCTCTTCGGGGTCTCAGGCCGACACGGTTCCACAAGCAACCCTGGCGAGCAAGCCGTGTGGCCGCGGCACGCCTGCGTGGCCGTGGACGCCGCCGATTTCGGCGGCCTGCGCACGCGGTCCGGGCGTTTCGTGGCCTCCGGTGCCGGGACGGCGGACCTGCTCCGCGGCGGCGGTGCCGTCGGGATCGTCCCGGGGCGTCTACGCGGATGCCGGACGGTGGCGGGGCGCGGTCACGCCGAAGACCGAGCCCCGGTCGCGCCGAGATCGCACGGCGACCGGGTGATCGAGCGCCGCGGCGGTTTGCCGGACGATATGAAGGCCGAGCCCGAGACCGGCCCCGTCCCGGCGTCCGGCGCGGTCGAAGGCGTCGAAGATGCCCGCCAGCCGTTCGGGCGCGATGCCGGGACCGCCGTCGTGAACTTCGATCGCCACGCGCCCCTGCCGGCGGCGGCATCCGACGACGACGCGGCCGCCCGGGCCCGCATACTTCACGGCGTTCCCGACGAGGTTGCGCAGGATGGTCGTCAGCATGGCGACCTCGCTCGTGACCGTCAGCGCCGTGGCGCAGACCCGGACACGCACCCCGACGGCGTCGGCGTAGGGCCCCCACTCGGCCGCCACCGCCTCCAGGAGCGGGGCGACCGCGACGGGACCGAGCCGGGGCGCCACGCTGCCGGCCTGGGAGGAGCGGGCCAGATCGTCGAGCTCGCGGCCGAGCCGCACCAGCGCGTCGCTGGCGAGGCCGAGCCGGGCCGCGGCCCGGGGACCGACGCCGTCCGAGACCGCGCGGTCGATGGCCATGAGGGCCACCTGCACGGGTTGCTTCAGGTCGTGTCCGGCCACGGCGAGCAGCCGGGCCATGGCGCTGCGGGCGGTCTCCGCGTGCAGCAGGGCCTCGTCGGGTGCCGCACCCGGGCTCGCCATCGTCAGTCCCATCCCCGCCTCCTCGTCCGGCCCGCCGACGGCGCGCCGCTTCCATGGCGCGACCTTGGACCGTGGCCGTACGCGCCGGAATCATACGGAGGTTTGATGTCCTAACCGGACCGGCCTCGGATCGGCGTGCCCGCGGCGCACGCGCGCGATGCCGGTCCGGAGCCGGCCGGCGATCCCGTCACGGATGGAAAGGCCCTGGAGTCAGGCACTGGAGTCAGGCCCTAGCGTCAGGCCCCGATCGTCTCTTCCAGGCAGCGGATCAGTTCGTCGGCCACGAGCGGCTTGCGCAGGAGATCGCGGGCGCCCCCGGCGAGGGCCCGGCGCCGGAGTGCATCGTCGGTCAGCGCGGTCATCATGATGACCGGCAGGGCAGGGCGCTGCTCCCGGACGCGGTCCTGCAATTCGATGCCGCTGATCCCCGGCATGTTCACGTCCGTCAGCAGGCACGACACGTCGCTGCAGGCCATCGCGGCCAGAAAGGCCTCGCCCGAGTTGAAGGCCCGCGCGTCGTAGCCCAACGCCTCGAGGAAGCTGGACGTCGCGTCCAGAACCGCCTCGTCGTCGTCCACGACCGCGACCGCTTTCTTCCCGACCGGCACGAATCTCCCTCCGGAGCCTCTCGAAGGCGCATCGATCCCACCTCTGTGGGCCGGCGGCGGCTCCGACGAAATTATACGATGGTTTGATGCGCGCGACGGACTCACATCCCGATGAACCGAGTCCTGCCACAGCAACGCAGGACCCGGGGCGCCGCGACGCGACCCGGTAGACATGGATTTCACGAGTTGAGGCAGGACTTCTTCGCCGATCCCCGATCCGATCGCCGCGACGAATCTGTCCAGTGCGGGTGCCAACGCGGCGATGTCCGGCATCGTTCCGCGCCGATCGGCCCGGGACGGGTCTGCGGAAGCGACGGAGCGATGGGCCGGCTCAGACGGCGGCCCGGGCCTTGAGCAGCTCGGTCTTGCGCACGAGGTCGGCCACGGAGCCGGCCGCCATCTTCCGCATGACGTTGCCCCGGTGGATCTTGACCGTGATCTCGCTGATTCCGAGGGCGTGGGCGATCTGCTTGTTGAGCAGCCCCTTGACGACCTGTGCCATCACCTCGGCCTCCCGCGCCGTCAGGGTCGCGGCCAGCGCCTCGAGCTCGGCGACCCCCGCGCTCGACGCCCGCCGGGTCCTGTCCCGCTCGATCGCGACCGCGATGGCGTCGAGCATGTCCTGATCGCGGAACGGCTTGGTCAGGAAATCGAGCGCGCCCGCCTTCATGGCCTGGACGGTCATGGGGATGTCGCCGTGACCGGTCATGAAGATGATCGGCATGCAGTTGCCCATCGCGGCGAGCTTCGCCTGCAGGTCGAGGCCGCTGGATCCCGGCAGCCGCACATCGAGGATCAGGCAGCCCGGGCGGTCCGGCAGCGTCGCCGCGAGGAGGTCGCGCGTCGCGCCGTAGGCGAGGGTGTCGAGCCCGACGGAGTGCAGAAGGTCCTGCAGACCTTCGCGGACGCCCTCGTCGTCCTCGACGATGACCACCAGCGGTGAGGCCGTGTCGGCACCGGGCTTCGCCGCGCCACCCCGGACGTTGCCTGACATCGTGATCGACGAGTCCCCGCGCGCCTCTGACAGGCTGCCCGCACGGGCAGTGCTTACAGGTTGTATCCGCGCCCGATCAAGCCGACCGTCTGTGGACGGCGCGGACCTCCGGCACGGACCGTCAGCACGGGTCGCCCCGAATGGCCGCTCGCCGGACCGCTCCCGACCCGCCTATCGACTCGCGGCCAAGCTTGTGGCTATGAGCGGTTGCACTGTCCCCGGGACTGGCTCAACCTCCGGCGAGGTCAGCGCCTCCCGGCCCAGGATTCGCGGCCGCCCGCCTCCTCCGGCCGCGCGCCCGCCCGACAGGCTGTGCAGCGAGGCGCGGAGATGAGTGCGGTGGGCGACGCGCGTCCCAGGCAGACGACGGCGCGGGTCCTCCTCGCGAGCCTGATCGGCACGACGGTCGAGTTCTACGACTTCTACATCTACGCCACGGCGGCGAGCCTGATCTTCGGGCCGCTGTTCTTCCCGGCGGCGCTGCAATCGGCGGAGCTGATCAGCGCCTACGCGAGCTTCGGCCTAGCCTTCGTGGCCCGGCCGATCGGCGGCGCGGTGTTCGGGCATTTCGGCGACCGGATCGGGCGCAAGGCGACGCTGGTCGCCTCGCTCCTGCTGATGGGGCTCACGACCTCGGCCATCGGGCTGCTGCCCACCTTCGCGCTGGCCGGCTGGCTCGCCCCCGTCCTGCTCTGCCTCCTCCGGTTCGGGCAGGGGCTGGCGCTCGGCGGCGAGTGGAGCGGCGCCGCCCTGCTGGCGCTGGAGAACGCCCCGCCGGGCTGGCGCGCCCGCTACGCGATGTTCGCGCCGCTCGGGGCGCCCCTCGGCTTCTTCGTGGCCAACGGCCTGTTCCTCGTCCTGACCCTGACCCTCAGCGCGGAGCAGTTCGCGGACTGGGGCTGGCGGGTGCCGTTCCTGCTCAGCGTGCCCCTGGTCTGGCTCGGGCTCTGGGTCCGCACCAATCTCGGCGAGACCGAGGAGTTCGCCGCCGCCGTGAAGGACGCGCAGCCCCCGCGCGTCCCCCTCGTCGCCCTGATGCGCGACCATGCCGGGCAGGTCGTCGCCGGGATGTTCGGCGTCGTCGCGTGCTTCTCCCTGTTCTGGACCGCCACCGCCTTCGCGCTCGGCTACGGCACGACGACGCTCGGCTACTCCCGGGCCTCGTTCCTGACGGTCGAGCTCGGCGCGATCCTGTTCATGGCCGCCGCCATCGTCGTCGCGAGTTGGCTGTCGGACCGGCTCGACCCGGCCCGGGTCCTGATCGTCGGCTGCGCCGGGACCATCGTGTCGGGGATCCTGCTGGCGCCGATGCTCGGCAGCGGCTCCCTCGCGACCATCTTCGCCTTCCTGGCCTTCGCCCTGTGGGTGATGGGCTTCGTCAACGGGCCGCTCGGCGCGTGGCTGCCGAGCCTGTTCCCGCCGCAGGTGCGCTACACGGGGACCTCCGTGGCGTTCAACGTCGGCGGCATCATCGGCGGCGCCTTCTCGCCGATGATCGCCCAGGCGCTGGCCGCGCAGAGCGGCCTGACCGCGGTCGGCTTCTACCTCGCGCTGACCGGTGGGATCAGCCTCATCGCCTTCGACACGAGCGCCCGGCGGCGGGCGCTGGACGCGCTCGCCCGGAGCGAGCGCCGCTACCGCGCGCTGTTCGAGCAGAGCCACGTCGCGCTGTGCGAGGTCGATCTCTCCGAGGCGCAGGCCCACCTCGCCGAGGCGCGGGCCGCCGGCGCCCTCGGGCCCGACCTCCGCGGGCAGGCCGACGCCGCGCTCGTCGCCGAATGCGCCCGGCGGATCGCGCTGGTCGACGTCAACGACGCGACGGTGCGGCTCCTCGGCTGCGGCTCCCGCGAGGCGGTGCTCGGCTCGATGAGCCGCTTCCTGCCGCCGGGCAACGACCTCGTCCTGCCGCTCCTGCAGCGGATCGACCGGGCGGGCGGCCGCTTCGAGGCCCAGGGCCGCCTGATCCGCGCCGACGGGCGGGAGGTGACCGCGATCCTCGTCGTGGCGCTGCCGGACGACGAGGCGGCCCTCGACCGAGTCGCCTGCGCGATGATCGACGTGACCGAGCGGGAGCGCGCCAAGGAGGCCCTGCTCGCGGCCCAGGCCGAGCTCGCCCGCGCGGGCCGGGTCTCGACCGTCGGGGCGATCTCCGCCTCCATCGCCCACGAGGTCAACCAGCCGATCGGCGCCATGGTGATGAGCGCCGAGGCCTGCCTGCGCTGGCTGCGGCGCGAGACGCCGGACCTCGAGGCGGCCGCGCGGGCGGCCGAGCGCGCCGTCCGCGACGGCATGCGGGCGAGCCGGATCGTGCAGCGGACGCGCGAGCAGCTCCGCCGCGACCGCAGCCAGCCCGAGATCCTCGACCTGGGCTCCCTCCTGGCGGAGGTCGCGGCCCTCCTCGACCGGGAGATCCTGGCGGCCGGGGCGACGGTGCGGACGGTGATCGCCGCGACCGAGGCGCGCGTCCTGGCCGACCGCGTCGAGCTGCAGCAGGTCGTGGTCAACCTCGTGACGAACGGCCTGCACGCCGTGCGCGACCTGCCCGAGCCCCGCCGCGCGCTGCGGATCGCGCTGACCGCCCCCGCGCCGGGCCGGCTGCGGATCGCGGTCGTCGACAGCGGCACCGGCATCGATCCGGAGCAGATGCCCAGGCTGTTCAGCCCGTTCTTCACCACGAAGCGCGACGGGATGGGCATCGGCCTCGCGATCTGCCGGACCATCGTCGAGTCCCATGGCGGCACGCTGACCGGCGGGAACAACGACGGGCCGGGCGCGACCTTCGCGGTCGAGCTGCCGGCGGCCGAGCCGGGCGCGGCGGGCGGCGCCCCGGCCGAGCCCGCCGCCGCAGGCTGAGCCTCAGCGGGCGGGGACGGCCGCGAACAGGCTGTTCAGCCCCTCCGCGGTGGTCGGGTGGGCGAGGATCGCGTCGCGCAACGCCGTGTAGGGCAGGCCGGCAAGCATGGCGACCTGGACCGCGGCCATGACCTCGCCGGCCTCCGCGCCGAGCATCGTGAATCCGAGGATGCGGTCGTCCGGGCCGATGACGGCCTTCATGAAGCCGTCGGTCTGCCCGGTCGTCCGCGTGCGCAGCACGGCCGCCATCGGCAGCCGCGCCACCCGGACGGCGTGACCATCGGCCCGCGCCTCCGTCTCGGTCGACCCGACCCGCGCCAGCGGCGGGTCGGTGAACAGGCAGGACGGCATCAGCCGGCCCGCGGTCGAGCGCGGGATGCCCGCCAGCGTGTCGCGGATCACGCGGAAATCGTCCGCGGAGGCGTGGGTGAAGGCCGGGCTGCCCGCGCACTCGCCGATGGCCCAGACGCCCGGCGCGCTCGTCCGGAGGTGGTCGTCGACCTCGATGACGCCCCGCTCGGTGAGCGCCACGCCCGCGCGGTCGAGACCGATGCCGTCTGTGTTCGGCGCGCGCCCCGCCGCGACGAGGATGTGGCTCGCGGCGATGACCGCCTCACCGGCGCCGCCGCGCACCGTGATCTCCACGGCCTCGCCCGAGCGGCCGCGCACGCGGACCACCTCCGTGCCGGTGCGGATCGCCAACCCCTCGGCCTCGAGGAGCTGCGCGAGGGCGGACGCCACGTCCGGATCCTCGCGGCCCGCGATCCGGGGCCCGTGCTCGATCACCGTCACCGCGCTGCCGAACCGGCGGTAGGCCTGGGCCAGTTCGAGGCCCACGTAGCCGCCGCCGAGGACGACGAGGTGGGCGGGCACGGCGTCGAGTTCGAGCGCCTCGATATGGGTGAGCGGCCCGGCCTCGCGCAGGCCCGGGACGTCCGGGATGATCGCGCGGGTGCCGAGATTCAAGAAGATCTGCTCGGCCGTCAGCGCGCGCGAGCCGCCCGCGTTCAGCGCGACCGTGAGCGCTCTGGGGCCCGTGAAGCGGGCCGTTCCCATGACGAGTTCCGCGCCGCTCTCGCGGTAACGGTCGAGGTGCATGTCGATGAGGTCGCGAACCATCGCCCGTTTGCGCGCGACCACCCGGCCCATATCCACCGCGACCGGTCCGGTCTCGATGCCGTACCGGTCGGCCTGCCGGGCGCGGTGGGCGATCTCGGCGCTCCAGATCTCGTTCTTGCTCGGCAGGCAGTTGGTGTTGGGGCACGAGCCCCCGATCCAGCGGCGCTCGATCACCGCGACCCTCTGGCCGGCCTTGGCGAGGTGCCACGCCAGGAACTTGCCGCCCTCGCCGCTGCCGATCACGAGGGCATCGTAGTGGTCGTCCATGGTATTTCCTCCGCGATCCCGAGATCTTCGGAACACGTAGAGGCGTCGCGACCGGACGGATATCATGCGTCGGTATGATGGACCGGTCCCGACCGCCCGGCGCGCAGGTTTCGTGCGCATCGAGTCTCGGATGATCCGACCCAAACCTCGGCCTGACCGAGCCGGATCGGCCCATCGCCGCAGTTCCGTCCATCGCTGACGGGCGATCGTCCCGTTCCGGTCGGCGCTTCAGCCGGCCGGCCTGCTGCGATCCCGCGCCCTCCGCTTCGAAGGCTCGGATCCCTGAATACGCAGGTTCGCCGCGGCCGCGGCCCGCGAGCGTGACCGGCCGCCCGCGCGCCGCGCGAAGCTTTCAGGGCCAAGATCCGGGGCGATGGACTGTCCTCGGCCGGCCCTGATCCCGGGGGCGGGCCGCGGAGGGGCACCGTTTCGGGTGACGACCCCTAACCTTCGTATAATTCCGCGCGGCCGGGGGCGGCGGTACCTCTCGCGACACGGCACACGATCCGGAACGCGCCTTCGCCCGTCCTCGAAGACACGTCGCCCGGCCGGTTCGCACGCCGAGACACGTCGCGGCGTCCCCATTCCAAGAGGTCGAACGATGGTCCAGCTCACGATCAATGCGCGTCGCTACACGGTGGACGCGGAACCGGACACGCCGCTGCTGTTCGTCCTGCGCGACAGCCTCGGGCTGACCGGCACGAAGTACGGCTGCGGCATCGGGCAGTGCGGCGCCTGCACGGTGCTCCTCGACGGCGCGGCGACCCGCTCCTGCCAGATCCCCCTGGAGAGCGTCGGCGACCAAGCCATCACGACGATCGAGGCGATCGAGCAGGACCCGGTCGGTGCCCGGGTCGTGGCCGCCTGGGTCGGCATCGAGGTGCCCCAGTGCGGCTACTGCCAGTCCGGTCAGGTCATGGCCGCCACGAGCCTGCTCAAGCAGACCCCGAAGCCGACCGAGGCCGACATCGCCGGCGCCATGACCAACCTGTGCCGGTGCGGAACCTACAACGCCATCGCCGCCGCCGTGCGGCAGGCCGCGGCCTGAGGAGGCGCACGATGACCGACCTCACGCCCCTCCGCCGCGCCGACCGTCGCGAACCGGTGCGCAACCTCTCCCGCCGCGGCTTCCTGGGGGCCGCCTCGGGCGCGCTGTTCCTCGGAATCGGCCTCCGGCTCGCGCCGGCCGCCGCCCAGACCCGCGCCGAAGGCCCGGCGGCCGTCGCGCCGAAACCCGGGACCCGCGTGACGGCCTTCCTGGAGATCCGCCCCGACGACACCGTGCGCCTGCTCAGCCCCTTCGTGGAAGGCGGCCAGGGCATCAACACCGGCCTCGCCCAGACGATCGGCGAGGAGCTCGACCTCGACCCGGCGCGCTTCGCGGTGGAATGCGCCCCGCCCGGCCCCGACTACGCGGTCGTCAACGGCCTGCGGATGACCGGCGGGTCGTTCTCGACACGCTCCAGCTTCGAGGCCATGCGCCGCCTCGGCGCCACCGCCCGCGAGATGCTCCTGCGGGCGGCGGCCGCCGAGCTCGCCGTGCCGCAGGCCAGCCTGACCACCGAGAACGGGCGCGTGATCCACGCCGCCTCCGGCCGGAGCCTCGGCTACGGCGCCCTGGCCGCCGCGGCGCTGGCGCTGCAGCCGCGGGACGACGTCGCCCTGAAGGATCCCAAAGAGTTCCGCTGGATCGGCAAGCCGGTGGCGCGCCTCGACATGCGCGACAAGTCCACCGGCCGGGCCGTCTACAGCATCGATATCCGGCTCGACGGCATGGTCCACGCCGCGATCCGGCACGCGCCGCATCTCGGCACCGAGCCGGAGGCGATCGCCAACGCCGCGGAGGTCCAAGCGATGCCGGGCGTCCAGGCGGTCGAGCGCCTGCCGGGCGCGGTGGCGGTGGTGGCCGACACGTGGTGGCGGGCCCGCAGGGCCGTCGAGGCCCTGCAGGTGACCTGGACCCGGCCGGCGCCCGACGGCGTCGCCACCGTCTCGGCGGGCTTCTCCTCGGCGGCGATGCTGGCCGCCCTCCGGGACGCGGCGGGCCCCGGCGTCCCGGCCGAGCAGGCCGGCGACCCGGACGCCGCCTTCGCGGGCGCGGCCAAGGTGGTGGAGGCGGCGTACGACGCCCCCTACCTCGCCCACGCGCAGCTCGAGCCGCCCTCGGCGGTGGCGCGCTTCGCCCCCGATGGCAGCCTCGACCTCTGGGTGCCGAACCAGATGCCGGAGCTGTTCCAGCAGGTCGCCGCCAAGACGGCCGGGCTGCAGCCGGATCAGGTCCGGATCCACTCGCCGATGCTCGGCGGCTTCTTCGGGCGCCACTTCCACTACGGGCCGGCGAGCCCGTTCCCGCAGGCGATCCTACTGGCCAAGGCGACGGGCAAGCCGGTGCGGGTGCTGTGGTCACGGGAGGAGGAGTTCGGCATGGACGCCGTCCGCCCCCTGAGCTTCGCCCGGTTCAGGGCGGCGCTCGGTCCGGACGGGATGCCGGTGGCGCTGGAGACCACCGCGGTGGGGGAGGGCCCGATCGGGCGCTGGTTCGGCGCGCTGTTCAAGGGGCCGGTGGATTCCTCGGTGGTGGAGGGCCTCGACCGGAAGCCCTACGCGATCCCGAACCGGCGGCTCACCTACGTGAAGGTGCCGCACCCGGTGACGATCGCGTTCTGGCGCTCGGTCGGGCACTCGATGAACGATTACTTCTACGAGAGCTTCCTCGACGAGATCGCGCAGGCCGGCGGCCAGGACCCGTTCGCCCTCCGGATGACGCTCCTGAGGGACAGCGCCCGCCACCGCACCCTGCTGCAGGCGGTGGCCGACCTCGCGGGCGGCTGGACGCGCGGGCCGTTCCGGGCACAGGACGGCACGCGGCGGGCGCGGGGCGTGTCGATGGCCTCGCCGTTCGGGTCGGAGACGGCGACGATCGCCGAGGTTTCGCTCGAGAACGGCGAGGCCCGGGTGCACGATCTCTGGATCGCCATCGATCCGGGCCGCGTGGTCAACCCGGCGATCGTGAAGCGCCAGGTCGAGAGCGCGGCGGCGCTCGGCCTCTCGTCGACGCTGCTGGAGCAGGTCGTCTACGAGAACGGGGAGCGGCAGGCCCGGAACTTCGACGCCTACCCGATCCTCGACCGGGAGCGGATGCCGCGGGTGCACGTGGCGATCGTCGAGAGCGGGGCGCCGATGGGCGGCATCGGCGAGCCCGGCCTGCCCGGCGTGCCGCCGGCGGTGGTCAACGCGGTCGCGGCGCTGACCGGCCGACGCCTGCGCAGCCTGCCCCTGGCCAAGGAGACCCTCTCGGGGACCTGACGCCGATCAATAACCCGGGGCGACGCCCCCCGGGTCAGCCCCCGAAAGTCCCGCTTCCCGACTGGAAGCGGGATTTTCGGATGCCGTATAGCGGGGGCGCGGCGGGCCTGAATCGGGGCCGGCCCCGGGAACCGCCGACATGAGCAACGGTCTGACGCCGACGGCCGACCGGATCGTCGTGGCCAGCGAGGCCGACTGGAACGACGCGTGGTACCTCGTCTGCATGAAGGTCTCGACGATCGGCTTCGTCGTCGTCGATGCCCGCGAGCGGGTCGCCACCCTCGACGCGCTGCGGGCGGCCGGAATCACCGACATCGCCGCCCACCTCGACGCCCATCCGGACGTGGCCGACCGCCTGCGGCACGGGATGGTCATCCTCGACGTCAACGAGGCGGCGGTGCGGATGTTCGGCGCGGGCGGCCGCGCGGACATGATCGGGCAGCGCACGCAGCGCTTCTTCGACCCGCTCTGCACCGCCCAGGTCAATTCCGCCCGGGCCTTCGCGGCGGGCGCGACCTCGTTCCAGCAGCAGGCGCACAGCGTCCGGCTCGACGGATCGCGCTTCGAGACGCTGTTCTGCGTGGTCCCGCGGGCGGACGGCGCCACCTCCGGCCTGTGGCTCGCCTCCTTCGTGGACATCACCGAGCACGTCGCGCGGCAGATGTCGCTGGAGGTGCTGCGCGACGAGCTCGCCCACGTCTCCCGGATCTCGACGCTGGGCGAGCTCTCGGCGTCGATCGCGCATGAACTCGGGCAGCCCCTATCGTCGATCGGCATGACCGCCGGGGCGATGCTGCGCCTGCTCGATCGCGCGGATCTCGACCGCGACCTGCTCCGGCGGCAATGCCAGCGCATCGTCGATCAGGTCACGCGGGCCGGGGACATCATCGATCGCACACGCCGCATGGCCGCCAAGCGGGACAGCGTCCGCGCGCCCGTCTCCGTGGCGGAGGTCCTGGCCGAGGCCGCGCGGTTCGTGGCGCACGATCTGAACCGCACCGAGATCAGGCTCACCGTCGCCCCGGCGGACGCGGCCGCGCAGGTCATCGCTGACCGGATCCAGCTGCAACAGGTCTTCGTCAACCTGCTGATGAACGCCATCCAGATCCATCGGCAGGCGCGGACCCCCGGGCCCGAGATCGCGGTCGAGACCGTCTGCCGGGACGGGTCGATCACGGTCGACGTCGTCGATAACGGGCCGGGCCTCGATCCCGGCACCCTCGACCGGCTGTTCGACGGCTTCTTCACGACGCGGGCCGAGGGGCTCGGCCTCGGTCTCCGGATCTGCCGGACCATCGTGGCGGCCCATGGCGGCTCGATCGACGCGAGCCCCCGCGACAGAGCGCCGGGCGCCCGCTTCTCGGTGTGCCTTCCGCTCGCCCAGTCCTGACCGGGCGGCCGCGGGAAGCGGGCAGGGGCGCCCCGGCCGGGATGCCCCGCGAGGGCCTCAGGCGGCGACGGCGCGCGCGGTCCGGTACCGGCTCGCCGGCGTCGCCGCGCCGAGCTGGGCGGCGAGTTCAAGGCGCGCGGCGTCCAGCGCGGACCAGGCCGCACCGTTCTCCAGGGGCGGGATCGTGACGACCTCGCCGGCATCGAACCCCGCGAGCGCGGCCGCGACCAGGTCGGACGGCGTCATGACGATGCTGGCCGGGAGGTTCCGGTGGCCGCCGACGCCGGCCACGGTCCAGAACTCGGTGGCCGTCGCGCCGGGCAGGACCGCCTGGATCCGGACGCCCCTGGGGGCGAGTTCGTGCTGCAACGCCTGCGTGAAGGCGAGAACGTAGGCCTTGCTCGCCCCGTAGACGCCGTTGAGCAGTTCGGGATTGAGGGCGACGGTCGAGGCGACGTTGATGATCGCCCCGTGCCCCCGCGCGACGAAGGCCGGCGCCGCCGCGTAGGCGAGGCGCGTCACGGCCGTGACGTTCACGCCGATCATGCGCTCCATCTCGTCCGGATCCGCCTGTAGCAGCGGGGCCGCGGAGCCGAAGCCGGCGTTGTTGACCAGGAGGGTGATCGCCGGGTCGCTCCGCAGCCGGTCCTCGACGCGCCGGAGACCGGCACGGTCGTTGACGTCCGCCGCGAGCGCCTCGACGGTGCGGCCCGAGGCCCCGCGCACCGTCTCGGCGACCGCCTCCAGGCGATCCGCGTTCCGGGCGGTCAGGATGAGATCGTGGCCGCGCGCGGCGAGCTGTTCGGCATAGATCGCGCCGATCCCGCCCGAAGCGCCGGTGATCAGAGCAGTTCCCTTGGTACGTTCCGTCATGACAAATCTCCGTCTGTGCTGCTGAATGACGGAAAGTGTAGCGATCGCGACGGAGGCTTACATTTATACGGATGCGGGGCGGCGCCATACCTTGGTATGACCCGGTGGCATGACCCGGCCGCCTTGCCCAACGCCTGTCGGACAGGCGCGGGGAGGCCGGTGCGGCGCCGGCGCGCTGACGGCGTCGGCGCTCGAGATTCGCCGCGCGTCGATCCGGGAGAGGTGCACCCGCGGCCTCGCCATGCTAGAACGAAAGCGGAACAGATCATACGGGCGGGCCGGGCACAATCTGCGGGCGAGACTTTTCTTCCAGCCCCGTGGACGCGTGTGGATACGGCTCGAAAACCCCTGTCGTGGCGCGCTCTTGGGCGGCCCGTGCGATCTGTGGAGAACCTGTGACGAACCGGGGTGCAGGACGACGATGGCGATGAGGACGGCGTTCGTGGTGCAGCCCTTCGAGCTGCACCGGAAGCGGCTGCGGCCGGCCCGGCAGGAGCCTGCGCAGACCGAGAGCGGGGCGGTGAAGAAGGCCGAGAACATGGCCAGGCGGATGCCGGGCGCGGCGGCGCTGAAGGTGGTGGCCGACGACGAGACCGGCGAACTGGAGGGCGTCACGATCCTCGGCCAGTGGGGCGAGATCCCCGACGACTTCGCCGAGAGCCTGCAGGGCGCCTAGGCCACAGATCACCAGCGGGGCGGGAGAGCGCCATGTCGGCGGTTCGGCGGGTCGGGAACTTCCTCCAGGTGCAGGACGGCGACGGCTGCCGGCACCTGCTGCGCGTGACGAGCGTCCAGGCGCTGAGCGACACGGACCTGATGCGCAACGAGACGTTCATCACCGCCGCGGGGCGAACGATCCGGGTGACGCAGCCGCTCGACGAGATCGTGGACCTCGTGGCGCCGGGCGAGCGGACGGCGCCGGGGCCGCAGGAGGAGCCGTGGCCGTTCTAGCCGCGGGAGATCATCCCGCGCGCCATCTGCAGCAGCAAGCGGCGGTCCGACAGGGTGAGCGCGTGCCAGACGCGCAGCAAATCCCCCGTCATGTCGATCGTGGCGAGCGCCTCGGATTCGTCGAGGAAAGCGTCTTCGGGCACGCCGAGGGCGTGCGCGATCTGCCGGAGCATCGATCTCTTGCCGTTCGACCCGAACTTTCCACCCTCGAATTCCGGATCCGCCAAATCAATCTCCGACGGACGCGCGGCGGCGTCGCTTTAAATCTACAGTATCTTTATAACGTGAGAGTGCGAACACCGCATCGATGAATCGGAAATAAATTTTACCGGTACATTGATACCAATTATTTGGAAGCCGATCATTATCTAAGATTGGCAGCAGAACCTGAGTTAGACACAGCGATCAAAATTCGATGGCCCGCAACAGACTTGCTCGGCATCTGCATTGAACGCGGCGCGGGATCATCCCTCCCCGGCGACGGGCGGTCCCGGGCTGCGGGTCAACGGTGTGATGGTCCAGCGCCCGCGCGCCGCCGCCCGCCGCGTTGCGATGCCGGCGGTGGGACGGTCCACCTGTCCCACCCCGATCCGGCACGGGGCGGATCCTCAGGACGGGGTCCGGCGATCAGCTGCCGCCGCTGCCGTCCCCGCTCCCCTTGCCGATCTGGGGTACGCCGTTCTCCGGCTGGCCGGCATTCCCGCCGGCGGCCGAATCCGTCGTGATGGTCGTCGCCCCCGTCCCGGTGGGCGCGACGACGGCGGTGCTGCCCGGACCGCTGTTCTGGCTGCCGCCGGGAACGACGACGGTTCCGGCCGGGGTGCCCGGCGTCACCGGCTGGGCTGGTCCGGGTTGCCGGATCGGTGCGGGACCGGTGCTGGTCTGCGCCGAACCGGGCGATGCCGCGACCAGCGCGAAGATGGCGAAGAGGGCATGACGCATCATGTGCTCCTTGGCATCTCGGCCCGACTGTGCCTCACGCACGGGCCTCCGTGCCCGAACGCGGGAGCGCGGACACGGTTTCCGACACCCGCCGTCGTCGTGCGCCGCCGATCGTCGTGCCCGGCCGCGCCCGGCGCGCAGGGTCTCGCCCGGGAGCGGCGCGCCAACCCTCCGGATCGGCGCACGAAAAGGCCCCGCGCGGCGCTGCCGGCGGGGCCGAAGGTGGGTCTGCCTTGGGAGGATGCAGAGGCAGATACTTAGCCGGCGTTGCGCCGCCGCTGCACCGGCGACACGACATGTCGGCCCCGCAGGGACCGCCGGTCACGGCGGCGTCAGGCTTGCATGCCGAGCAGGCCCCGCCCCGTGCGGTGGACGGCCGGGACCGCGGCGTGGCGCCGAAGGTCCGGCCATCCTTGGATAACCATGTCGACCGCCGGCTTGTGGACGCCGCGGCAGCGTCGTCGACAGCGTCATCGACAGCGTCCTGCCGCTGTGGTGCTGATCGGCGGCGAGGAGTCCCATGAAGCACATCATCGTTCTGGCCATCGCGGCCACGGCCCTGACGGCCTGCAACGCGGCGAACCGGCCCGGCCGCGGCGAGCTCTTCATGAGCGAGGCCGACGTCGCCGCGAAGGACGACGCGATCTGCCGGGGCTACGGCGCCGAGCCGGGAACGCCGGAATACGTGCAGTGTCGGGGAACCCAGGACCAGCGGCGCGACGCGGCCCAGGCGCCCCGCCGCAGCGGCTGAGTGCGGCGGCCGCGAGGGCGCGGCCTCCGGGACCAACGCCCCGCTCGCGCGTTGTCCGCGCGGACCGCTTTCCCTGGAGCGCGTGATGCTCGCCCGATCCGCCCTGATCTTCATCGTCCTGACGTCGGGGGCCCAGGCCGCCGCCTTCGACGACCTGAAAGGCTATCTGGCGTCCTGCCTGCGGTTCGAGATGGCCGGCGCCCCAGCGGAACGCGGCGGGCCGCTGTCGTCCAAGGTCCGCCGCGCCCTGGACCGATGCTCCGACGACGTCGCGCGCCTCGACCGGGCGGACGGGCGCCGGCTGCGCGGTGACGGTGGGATCAGCCCGTCGACCAAGGAGGTCATCCGGAGCGTCGTGAGCGGCGGGGCCGGCGGCGTCCGCACGGTCCGGTACTGACCGCCGGCGGTTCGCCCGGCGCGTCGATCGGGTGGCGCCGATCACCGGGCGTTAACCTTCCGGCCGCACCTCACGGGGCCCGCTCGCGAGGAGATGCCGATGCCGAAGCGCCTGACAATCACCGTCCCGCACGACCTCGGGACAGCCGAGGTTCGCCGGCGCATCGACCTGCACATGGACTGGGCTTTCCGCCGCCTGGAGGCGGAGAAGATCCGCGTCGAGGCCGAGGACTGGCTGGGTAATCGCCGCTCCTTCTCGGGTAGCGGCTACGGGCAGTCGGCGCACGTCGCCATCCAGGTGGCGGATGACGCGCTGGAGGTCGAGGCGCTGGTGCCCTGGATGGCCAGCCTGTTCGCGCCCGTCATCGAGTCGGTCGGGCGCCACTACGTCGGGCGCCTCCTGTCCGACGAGGCCGCCTGACGCGCGCGGCCCGGGGCGGCGATCGGTCCGGTGTGCCCGCGGGGCGGTTGTGGCCCGGTCGTGCCGGGGCTAAACGCGCCGGCTCGGTGGCGGCGCAGGGGCCCGGATGAGCGATGACGTGGCGGCCCTGCTCCTCGCGCTCGCGACCGAGAACGCCGAGCTGCGCCAGCAGCTCGCCACCGCGCAGGACATGCTGATGGAGACCGCCATCGACGCCGGCCATCTCCACGCCCGCATCGAGGCGCTTCAGGCCGAGCGCGACGCGTGGCAGGCGGAGGCCGAGCGCTTGGCGCGCCGGCCCCCGCGTTCCCTGTGAGCGCTCGCAGCACCCGGCGCGCCGAACCTGCGGGCGGGCGCGACCGGGGAGGGCGCACTCGGGCCCCGGGGCGCATCGGCGTGAGCCCGCACGGGGGCGGGCTCACGCCGTTCCTCACGCCTTCCCGGGTTGCGGGCGGGGCACGCGCACGTCGACCGTCTGGCCGGTGAGGGGATTGAGGATCAGCATGGCGGCGGTCTCCGGTGTGTGTGACGGTAGAACGCCGTCCGCGGGCGCCGGGATCACGCTGCGGCGTGCCGTGGCGCACAGGCGGCGACGGGGTCGCCGAACCCGGATCCGTGTCGGAAACGGCCTCCGGCGAGGCCCGCGAAGCTCGCCACGGTCGGGATGCCGCCTTACCTCAGGGCGTGGCGCCCTGGCGGCCGCCAGGGGCAGAACACCTGGAGGATCGATATGGCCATCGATAGATCCGGTGAGCGTGCCGCGCTCGATACCGAGGTAGAGGATACCCAGGACACCATCGCGAAGCTTCGCGAGGCTGCCGACGGAACGCCGCCCGGACACAGTTCGCGCGTGGCGCTGAAGAAGGCCGAGGAGAAGCTGGCCGAACTGGTCAAGCACATCACCCGGCGCGACCGGACGGGTTAGCGCGGCCGCGGACGCGGGGACCACCGGACAGGTCCCCGCGCGCCGTCCGCCGGCTCAGTGTCACCCCGCCGGCGCCGAAGCGCCGGCTCTCGATCCCATGTTACCGCCGGACGGATCCGGCGCGGGCGGCGCCAGGGTCGTCCGCGGCGCACCCACAGTGATGACGAACCCTCCCCGCTCAGGCGGCCGGCAGCGCCGCCCGCAGGACTGTCGGCGCGTCGCCCCCTGGCCGCCCGCGCGGCCTCGCCGCGGACCGATGCATGCGCCTCGGGCGCAGGCCCCGAGCATACCGCCAGAACTTCAACAGTATTTAACAGATCCGCCCGGAGTTAATCGGCCGTTTACTATGTTTTCTCCGACGTCGCGAGCCTGTGTGTCCGTAAAACTACAGCTATTCTGCTCAGAGCTTGGTAGTCTTATCACCAGATCGAAACCCGGATCACCCTGATGACCAAGCTCCTCGCCTCCCTGACCGCCTTCACTGCGCTGACCGCCGCGGCGTCCGCCGCCGACCTTCCGCGCCGCGCCGCGCCGCCGCCGGTGTTCACGCCGGTGCCGGTGTTCACCTGGACCGGCTTCTACATCGGTGTGAACGCCGGCTACGGCTTCGACGCCAACAGCCGCAACACCACCAGCTACGCCCTGCCCGGCGGCTCGCTGATCAACTCCCCCGGCACCGCCGGCGTCGTCAGCGTCAACAACCGCAACAACAACGACGGCTTCTCGGGCGGCGCCCAGATCGGCTACAACTACCAGTTCACCCCGGGCTCCGGCGTCGTGATCGGCTTCGAGGCCGACGCCCAGTACGTCGACTTCGCCCGCCGCGCCAACGCCACCCAGAACTACACCTTCCGCGGCGCCCCCGGCATCGCCTTCGCCAACCCGCCCGCCTTCGTCGCCACCAGCGGCAACGGCCTGGACTACTTCGGCACCGTGCGCGGCCGCCTCGGCTACGCCTTCGACCGCACCCTCGTGTACGGCACCGGCGGCTTCGCCTACGGCTCGGGCCAGGACGACCAGAACTTCGCCGGCAACCGCTTCCGCGACAGCTTCCGCACCGGCTGGGCCGCCGGCGGCGGCGTCGAGTACGCCCTGCCCACCGACTCGTTCCTGAACTTCTTCCGCTC
>NZ_KB911286.1:57454-133755 GCF_000383455.1 Methylobacterium sp. 285MFTsu5.1
CCCGCCGCGCCAACGCCACCCAGAACTACAGCTTCCTGGGCTTCCCCGGCGTCGCCTTCTCCAACCCGCCCGCCTTCGTCGCCACCAGCGGCAACGGCCTGGACTACTTCGGCACCGTGCGCGGCCGCCTCGGCTACGCCTTCGACCGCACCCTCGTGTACGGCACCGGCGGCTTCGCCTACGGCTCGGGCCAGGACGACCAGAACTTCTCCGGCAACCGCTTCCGCGACAGCTTCCGCACCGGCTGGGCCGCCGGCGGCGGCGTCGAGTACGCCCTGCCCACCGACTCGTTCCTGAACTTCTTCCGCTCCTCGGCCGTCACGCTGAAGGTCGAAGGCCTGTACGTCAGCCTCGACCGCCAGAAGAACTCGGCCGGCGGCGTGTTCTACGGCAACCTCCTGCCCCCGAACGGCACCGCCTACCTCAACGGCGCCGCCGCCAAGACCGAGTTCGCCGTCGTCCGCGCCGGCCTGAACTACAAGTTCGGCTCCTACTGAGATCGGGTCGCGCCGCTCCCGGCCTCCGTGCCGGGAGACGCGGCGGCGGGCGAGGGGGGCAGGTCCGCCTCATCGCCCTCCGCCGCCGAAGAGCAGCCTTCCGGTTGGCCTTCGCATCCCCAGCCCGATCAAACTGGCCGCGAGGTCGGCAACACCCTGGGAGCGCACGCTCCCAGGGTGTTCCTGCGTTCCGTCACGGTGCGCCACGGCGGTCAGCCGATCGCCCCGAACAGCGGGAGCGCCGCTACCAGTACCGGTTCGGCCAGCAGCGCCGCCCGCCGCGACCGAGGTGGAAGCCGCGCGGACAGGCCCGACCGACATAGCCGCCCCACTGGCCGCCGGCGCGGCACCCGCCATAAGGGCCGCGATGGCCATAGGGCCCGCAGCCGCCGTAGACGTGCTGGATCAGCCCGTCCTGCGCGGCGGGGAGCGGAGAACCCGCGACGGGCAGCGCCGAGGCCGGCGCGGCGATGCCGACGGCGAGCAGTGCCGCGGCGGCGAGGGACTTGAGCATCAACCGATCTCCAGGTCTTGGCTGAGCCGATCTCCGTCGGCACCGCTCGAATACCTGATCCCGGCTGAAGGCCGGGTGTCACGGACCGTCTCGATTGCCCGCATCGCTGGAGCTTTTCTTTAAGCGCTGCCTCGATACTGGCGCTCTACCCGCCCAAGATTCCGCCTCGACCAAGACGACAGTGTCCGCCGGACCTGCGGCCCGGATCACCCGCTCACGTCGGGAGAGCCGTCGCCGATCCGTCGCTCTGCTGCGGGGCAGTATGCGGCCGGCTGCCGGCCTGCCAGATCCAGTTGCCCGCGATGGACCCGCGGAGACGCGTTCCACGACGACGAGCGCGATCACCAGGGGCTTTGAGGTCGCGCTTTTCCACTTCCCCGGATCCGTCCACACGGCCTCCCTTTCGGCTTGCGGCGAGCAGTCCGCGTGCCGGACTGGATCGGCCCGCGCCCCGTCTCTCCAGAGTCAATCCGCCGAACAGCGCGACGTGTCCGAGGCGTTGCGGCCGCAACGTGGCCATTCGTCGGCCATCCGGCACATTCGGCTCTCCGAGAGCGCAGTTGAAATGCCCGAATGTCTCAGCTGCGATTGTGCGGCGGCTCAACTGCCGCGCGTTGGGGTTCGATGCAGAGGATGAGAACTCGGCATCTCGAACAGGCGGCGGCGCGCACGTCGACGACCCGCACTCCGCTCGCCTGCGGGCCGAGGATCTACAGCCCGATCGTTGCAAGGGTCGATCTTATTCCCGACACCTTCATGCATGCGCCGCATATCTGGCGTGAGGCATGTGGCATACCAAGAAGTCGCGTGCAGTGCGATATACCTTCTCACGCACCGCACAAAAGGACGCCGCCGATGACCCTCCTCACCGCTGTTGCCCTTCTCCCCTTCGCCGCCATCGCCAACTTCGCCTTCGTGGTGGCGCTGGCCAATCACTTCGACGCCGACAAGCCGGCCACGGGCTTCACCGGCCCGGTTCCGACGCTGGCCTGAGCCAAGTCGGGGCCCTTTCACGCAGCCTCGGTGGAGGTCCCCCGGATCTCAGGTGGGCAGAAAGGTGAACCTCTAAGCCTCATTCGGCGCCCCATTCAGGCGCAGCCAAGGCGAATTCCTGGGGCAACGATCTCGGCGTGGTCGCGCTCGTTTCCCGTGTCCTAGCGTGGACTTGGACCCACCACGTCTTACCGCGGAGGTAGGTGTCGGTCATTCCGGCACCGTCCTCGTCGAAGCATCCCACCACTGACGCACGGCACGTTGGTCGAACACCTACGATGACTGCGCGCCGAACGGCTGTCGAGCATCAGCGTTTCGCCCGGCCGCAGCCTGGCGGATTCAGTGCCGTTCGGTGAAGCCGAATACGCGCACCAAGTCGGCGGCGCTGGCCAACTGCTCACGCGGCACTGCCCCCTCCCTGCTCCTTCAGCCTAGCTTCGTCGAGATCGGCCAATGCCTGCCGGCCAGCGTCGGTGATTCGGACTGCGCGCGACTCGCGCGGCGCCATCTCAGCCCAGCCGCAGCTCACCAGACGCGGGATGAGCGTGTCACCGTTCCATGGGATGAGCTTCACGTATGCGAGCTCGAGGAGCGGCACGAAGAACGGGCCGCGGTCAATGCGCTGAAGCAGTTGCACGTGCTCGTCTTGGATAACCACGAAGGTCTCACCAGCCACCACGGACGGGACTATGGCCGCCGTTGAGATGGTGGAGGGCCGATCCGGATCGTCGGCGACCTCCCGAGCTTGGCCGGGGTGAATGCCAGAGCTAGCGCCGGTGAGGACCGCGACCTCCACCTGTGCCCAGATGGCACGCACCTCCGGTGTCAGGCTGTCCCACGAGTCGAACTCGCGTGGCCGGGCGTATGCGAAGCGCGCGTAGTAGGCGGTGCGGCCGGGATCTGAGGTCATCGTCAACCTCCACAATGCAAGCCTGCGCAACTGAGTTGGTGGACGGAGTGACTGGCACCGCTTGCAGCGGTCGCATCGGTGCTCCGCCGCACCTCGGAAGCCCGTAGCGAGGCGTAGGCCGAATACTCAAGTGAGGGAGTATTCCAATGAGCACAATCGATCTCTACCGATCCAATTCGCGCATTTTTACGCGCTTTATGGGATCGTGTATGTTCGTCGCAGTGGCCCTTTGGCTGGCTCTGATTCAGCCTAATGTCGGCACTGATACCATAATTCCTGGAAGCTTCCGGGATTATGAGATGCGCGTTGGCGTAGTGATCTTCGGCCTTGGCGCACTTGTGTGGGGCCTGAAGCTGTTCCAGCCCGACGTGGTCGTCTCCATTGGTCCTCAAGGGATTTATGACCGACGCCTCTCGACGGATTGGATCCCGTGGAAGACGATCCGCGCCATCAAGCCTCTGCAATTCTGGATGAGCAGCTACTACCGGCTGGAGATTGATCCCGAAGCTGCTGCGCGGATTCATTGGACGAGACGGGCTCGCTTTACATCTTGGCTGAACATCATGTTCGGGCATTGCTACTGGATCAGCGGTGCCGAACTCATCGGCGGCTTCCCTGCATTGGCGGAAGCGGTCGGACGTAGTCGGCCGGACCGCTGAGGAGAGGCGAACCCGCGCGTCCTCGGAAAACTTGCATCCAGACATCTGGAACGCTCCAGCGCAGTTGGCCGTGCCCGATGGCGCATAGCCCGCACACTGGTACGAGCGAACTCTTCTCGTGTCTTAGGTTCGTCGGTAAGAAGGAACCTCATATCCGACCAAACCAAAGGGACGAAGCCCGAAGATCTCACGTCGGATCGCCCTCGCCTCAACCCGCAGGGGCACGGCAGCGGCTCCGTCAGCGGTGAGCATAGCACAGGCATCAACGGAGGTGCCAAGCAGGACTAGCCCGACAAGACAGAAGGATGAGGGCTGCCTAGAATGGACCGCTGATAGAACGGCAAATTGAACACATTAGAAAAGTAATTCAAATACCAAATACGTGCTTTGATCCCCAATAAGGAGATCAGAGCCATGACAATCACCACCACTATAAATGCCATCGGACTGGTGAAGGCGACAGAGATGATCCAGTCGGCAAGGGCGGAAGCTGCGATCGAGCACAAAGCGGGGCTGCATACCGTCTCAATGCCGGCGCCCCCGCCGGACGACGCAGGCATCCAAAGGCAAAAGAATGACCCGAAACTTCTCGCATCGCAGGAGCGTGTGGTGGACATCACCGTCTGAGTCGGGAAGGCCTGCGCCGCTTCTAATCTGCGGCTTAAAAATTCTCTCCTCACAACAAACGGGCGACGACCGATTGATTGGCTGATGAGGCTCTCGCCGTACTCGCCGATCGCTATAAGGGCGGCGCCATCAACAACACGCGCGTGGCAATCCGGAAGGTGCGGGGCACCCGTTGCGGGTACGAGATCTCTTTTGATCTGGAGGTCGTCACAGTCGGCGAGATCTACGACCGCGAGCCGATCACTACCTGTGTCGTGAAGTGGCAGACGGACGGCACCTCCGCGGTAGCCGTCGCGGCCAGCAAGGAGCGCTGGCCGACATCGTCAGAGGTGTTCCGACAAGCACTTCGGACGAGCGTCACCGACGATGGCATCTGCGCGTGGCCGTTCGGCAATGAGGGCTCCAAGGTTCGTGCCGTCCCGCTGCAGGCCGCCAGGACGGCATTCTTCGTCATCTACCTGGCCGACGGCGACGATGAGGCCAAGCGGACGGAGGCCGCCAGCAAGGTGTTTAAGCGAGCCGTCGAAGCACGCCTCGGCCGCAGCCTGATTGTCCCGGTCGCTCTCAACGGCGTCAACCACCTCTGGCTGATTGAGTTGCCAGGATGAGTACCGCGACCGGACGCCGGACAAACGAGACGCTTGTCCGGAATATCCGGCGCGTCCGCTCACCTAGCGGCGGCCGCCACTGCTCGGCTTCGTGTCTATCTCAATCGCCCTCAAAGCGTTCTCGAAAGCCTTAACCTCGGTGGTGAACGCCCTGTCCGAGCGCTCGATTAGTTTACCACTTCGGCGCAATGCCCAACCGAAATGACCCTCCGGTTTTCTCAGGGGCTCGATGGTCACCGAGTAGGGGTGCGGTACGTCAGCTGTCATGGCCGAGCTATGCAGTGCCGAAGGGCCGGCTGCAACTGCAAGGCCTCACCACATCTCTTCGCAAATGAGGGCGCCGCCTCCATGGAAGGTGCCTCTCCAGCCTCGGTTCAGCAGGCGGACGGTCACACGTGTCTGGCCCGTGCCGCTGTCATCGTCGATCTTGATCCGGGCATCGACGTGTCCCTGCCGCTCCATGCGCTTCAGGTAATCGGCATCCACACCGAGGCGTGGGGCCAACTCACACGGATCAACGACCCAGTCGCCTTGCTGGCCGAGGGTGTGCCTCATGGGCAGGTCGTGCCGCTCACCCGATCACTAGCCGGATCAGCAGGCACGCCACGGCTGCACCCGAAAGCGCGATGCCGAGGAGGTATGGGCTGGGAAGCTGATCACCGCTGTTGACGTCTACGCCAAGTCGGTGAGTCAACTTGTTGGCAGCCGCTCCGCTTGCAGAACTGGTGTTCACGTCCGGATAGGTGTGCGCGCTCATGGGCGTCTCCTGCCAGTAGGAGATACAACTCGCCGTGCCTCCGGTTGGTGCGGCCGCAGTTACCAGACATGCTCAGCCACGAGCTGTCCGCTCTGATCGAACGTGCCCTGCCACCCACCGTCGTAGTGATGAACAGTGACGCGCGCGCCCCTCGCGTCCGCCCAGCTTCCGGGGACGATCAAGACCCTGGCGTTTCCCTCGATGACGGAACGCTTCAGCGTCGTTGCGCTCACGCCGATACGCTGCGCCACATACCCGGGATTAACGATCCAGCTACCGGGAAAATCGAGATTAAGCCTCATCGGAGAAGGCCTCCACCCAGACATCCGAGCGCGTTCTAGCGCTAAGGATTATCGCTTTCCTCATGCGAATGACGGAAGGCCGTATATGAAGCGCATTGCACCCGTGTTGCGTCCGTGACCTGACCCGCGAGTTGCAGGCCAAGCTCAGCCGCTCCCGCGATCAGCCCCTCGTCTTCCTCGCCTATCCCGGAAAGGTCGAGCCGACTAACAACAGCTCCGAGCGGCTCCTGCGTCCGGCTGTCGTCCAGCGGAAAGCGACCAACGGCTATCGCGACATGTGGCCAGCTGAGGGCGAGGCCGCCATCCGCACCGTTGTCGACACCGCGCGCCTGAGCGGTGCCAATCCATTCGGCTTCATCCTCAAAACCGTCGGCGCCTGACCCCTGCCATCAAAGGCCTGGGTAATTACCCTCCGCCGCTACGAAGCGCATCAACGTGACGTTGTAGCAACACAACCGATCACGTTTTTGTGTATCCATACCTGGGGGACAACTTAGGAGCGAAGCATGAACCGATCACGAGGCCCAACGTCGGATCGGAACCTGACTTGGCAGCACCTGCAGCCACGGGAGCAACGATGGAAGGCTCTTGGTCAGCGACCAGTCATTGCTTGGCTTACTGGCCTTTCAGGCGCAGGGAAATCAACGATCGCAAACGTCGTGGATCAAGCCCTGACCGCTTCAGGACGCGCAACAATGGTGCTGGACGGCGATAATCTACGTCATGGATTGAATAGTGACTTGGGATTTACCGACCGCGACAGAGCTGAGAACGTCCGCCGTGTGGCCGAAACAGCAAAACTGGTAGCTGATGCTGGTCTTGTAACAATTGTCTCGCTTATATCCCCCTTCTCAGCGGAACGGAAGGCCGCAAGGGCTATCGCTGGAGACGTCGCATTTATTGAAGTTTTTATAGATACGCCTCTACCAATTTGTGAGGAACGAGATCCAAAAGGATTATATTTTCGAGCGCGCGCCGGCACAATCCCGAATTTTACCGGCATCACAGCGCCCTATGAAGAGCCGACGAAGCCTGACTTAACGCTCGCAACCGTGGGTCAGCCCATTGCCGATACAGCACGGCCATTAATCGACATGCTCTTACAGCTGAGCGCAGTATCAGAACAGCCACTTTATGATCAAATTTTGCCTAAAAATCCGGAGCTAATGCGCAATATCTAACTATGACTCAAAATTTTATAATACATATCGGCCCGCATAAAACGGGAACCACATCGATCCAAAACATGCTCTACGCACGCTCTTTGCAGAGTGGCGCAAGTTTTGTTTACCCCTTCGCTCATGCCAATCAGACGGGGCAGCACGAGTTTGCTCGGACAGCGTCTGACCCTTATCATTCCAAACTTGGCGGCCTGCTGGAGATTCTTTCGGGCCTTGAGAAAACCTGTGTTCTCTCGAGTGAAGAGCTTTGCTTTCTTCCAGTCGCCTCGTTGCAAAAGATTCGCGCGGCTCTTCCATCTGCCGAATTTACTATTGTTTATTACCAGAGGAATATCTTGTCTCTTCTTCCTTCATGGTGGCAAGAATTAATTAAACATGGCGGGGTCGAATATTTTACTAGGTTTATTCAAGATGCAATTGCGCTTCCTGGCAGGCTACATCTACTGGTTCCAGATTTATTGTTGAGTAACTGGGCATCTGTTTTTGGAAGAAACGCGATTAAGATTTTCTTGTACGATCAAATTCCTGATGTGACACAACAGTTCGCCTCCGATTTACTCGGCTTGACGAGTCCCCCTGGCGAGCTAACAGACAACAACAAATCTTTCGAATACATCGAATGTGAGATGATCCGTCTGTGGAATGCATTTGGTTTCGTTGGCATAGATGCAATCCAGGCACAAGAATCTAAATTCTTACGCACGTTAGTGGCGGAAAGAGCATATAGATTCATGGAAAATATGACTATAGGTTATGATATAGAGGAATTTCTTAGCATAGAGAGCACCTTAATAGCTCGGTGGGGAGATCGAATCGAGGGTTTCACTGGCGGCAAATTGTTTGCTCTACGGGAGCGAGCGTACTCGTACATCAATTCAGATTTTTGGACCGCCAATCCCGACCTTGTTTCTGCTATGTTCGCTTTTGCTGAAGTCACGGCTCGCCGAAAAAGCCAAAGTTCGGCAACATCACCGATCCTACGTGATCTTAGATCGTGCGAGAGGGATATGGACGCCTGGAATCAAATCGAAATTATTTTGGCTGCGGCGCGCCAGAGGGAACAGTTGCTTGAACGTCAATTGGCTAACCAGACAGAGCGGTCACATGCGTTAGAAATCGTCATATCGACACTGGTCTCCAGCATTACCTGGCGCGGACTCAATCGATCTAAATTCAAGAAAATTTTGACTGATGTAGCTAAGTCGACGCCCAGCAACGGAGCGGCTGCACACCGTCATGAAGTCTATCTATATCAAGCTCAAAAACTTTTAAATGATTGTTAATTATTGTTTTCCATATCTTCAATTGTTATCCAGATCAAATCAAGCCTGTCAGACCACGGGCCGTTGCCTACCGCGACCTTCTAATCGCCGCCGAGGAATGGCGCGCAGCCGGGATTAGGCTGAGCGGCGCTATCGCGGATCCGCGGCAGCACATCATAGCAGGCCGTCCGACATCGGCGCGGTCAGCGTCTTCCAGGCCCGGGTCATCTGCTTCGAGAAGGCCAGCGCGGCAGCTAAAGCCTGTGCCTCGGACGGGAAGGTCCAGTCCGATTCGTTCACCGTCATGTGGGAGGCGTCGAGCAGCACCCAAGTCTAGAGGTGGCGGCCGGCCACGCGGATTTCGAAGTGCATGGTTGGCTCGGTACTGTATGATCTTCCTTCGGCTTTGCGGTTCTCCCGCACTTTGCCTGGAACGGTCGCGGTGACGAGGATGGCACGGGCTGGTTCACCAAGCGTTTGATCCTGTCCTCATCCCTGCCGGGCTGTACCATCGGGCGCGTCATCCGGACCGACGGTCGTCTTCGCCCAAGTGCGGCGTGCGCACGGGCAGTGTCCAACCTGTGATACGACCAGCTCTGTCGTTCACAGCCGCTATGAACGCCGTCCGGCCGATCTGCCGAGCATCGGGCAGCCCATGACGCTGCGCCTACGCGTCCGACGCTTCTACTGCTTTGAGATTGCCTGCCGCCGTCGTACCTTCGCTGAGTCACTCCCCCAGCTGATGCCGCCGCGAGCACGCTTGGCGCGCCGGCTGACCGTTACCGGTTTTCGCTCAGAAGTTGCCGCATATCGGCCATTGAGATCGTCATACAACCTCCCGGTTCTTCGAACCCGAGGGCGACACGTCGGGCCGCCTATCGCGGAAAGGTGCGCTTGTGAACCTCATCTTCCTCGTTCTATCGGCCTTCGTAGGCGCAGGACTTTCGATTGTGGCTATATGGCCGTCGCTGGGAGCGATTTCGATCTTTGTGGCACCGGTCGGGGCAGCCGTAGCATGTGTTGTAAGCGCTGCCTTGTTGTTCGCTCTGCGGCGCTCATCATCATCGAGCAGCCGCACATCTTCTGTCACCCCTATGCAGAGCCTCAAACCGCAACAGCAACCTGCTACTAGTGTTACGAACGATGATCAAACTGAGCTGAAGCGTTCGGCCTGATTCATCCTTCCTCTGATTCTTTGTAGTCAGAGACGCACAAGTCTGGGAGGCCGCCGGTCTGGGAGTTCGCGGCTTGGGTCAGCCGAATCGCCTGACGGGTCTCGGCTTTCCGAACGTCGTCCACACTGCTCCACTACGATCGCGCGCGGCTCGGCGGCTGGTCGAAGCGCGCGGGCGCCTGAGCTTGTTCCGTTTTCGTTCGCGAGCGGGGGGGGGGGGGGGGGGGCCACCAGAATGGGGCACCTGGGGGATGCAGGGCCTAGTCGGGTGTACGTCGACCGCGCCACCTGCAAGCGCTCGGGCCGCTATACCGTGGTCAGCCTGATCGGTCGCTACGGGGCCGACATCTCGACGCTCGACCTGCTCCGGCACCTGACGGCCGCGTGCCGCTATCAGCGCGCGCCCGGGGCGCCGCTTACGCGGAAGTACGAGCACCTGTGTCTGGCCGCGATCACGCTGCCGCCGGCCGCCAAGCAGATCCCGCCCGTGCCGCCGGGTGTGCCCTACACGGTCGAGATCTGGCGAGAGACCAGCGGCAATGTCGAGCCGCACCTCGCGACGATCTACCCGCTGTCGATGGCCGAGGCGGCGTTCGATGCAGCCTGCCTGGAATGGCCGACGCACGAGGTCACCCTTCGGGACCGCGCGCGGGTCATCGTGAGGCGGGAGAGGCCACCGCGCTGGGCGCTGTCTCGGCGCACCAAAGCCGCCACATCTCGCTAAGGGCCAGACCAACCTCCCTGGCATGGCCGGCGTGATCCATGTGGGGGCTGGCGACCAAGCGCTCGCGCAGGCCGCTGCGCAATTTGAGAAGTTCGTCCGGATCGCTGGCGAGACGGCAGGCGATGGCGACATAGCTGTCGACATCGCGGGCGATGAGATCCGGCAGCCCTAGGATCCCGAGAATGGCGGCGCCCACCCGCGAGATTGTCTGGGGTCCGGCAAGCGTCACTACAGGGACGCCCATGTAAAGAGTGTCGAATGTCGTGACGTTGCCGTTGAAGGGGAACGCATCCAGCGCGATGTCGACACTGCCGTGCATCGCATAGCGATTGGCAGCATTGCGGGGCGCGAAGTCGACGCGGTCGAGTGGCAGGCCGCAGGTCGCGAGACGTGCTTCCACTGGCCCGCGCGTCCTTGGATCGTCGATATCGGTTACGATCAGCTTCAGCCGGGCGTTGGGCACCGCTGCTAGGATCGCGGCCCAGGCCTTGATTGCGGCGTCGGTCATCTTCTCGAAGCGGTTGAAGCAGCCGAAGGTGACGTGCCGGTTTCTTGTGACGGGCGCTGTCTCGGCGACATCCGGCGCCGGTAGGAACGGCCGGTAGCAGGTGCCAGTGCCAGGCATCCGCCAGAGAACCTCGGAATGCAGGTGCTCGGTCTCGCCGATCGGATCATAGACAGCGTCGGTAAGGCGGTAGTCTATGGCGGCCAGCCCCGTGGTGACTGGCAGTCCGATCCAAGTCACCTGAACTGGCGCAGGCTTGCGCGCGAAAACCATTAAGCGGTTGCCGCCGCTATGGCCGGCTAGGTCTATGAGAATGTCGGTGCGATCGGCCTCGATGAGGTTCGCCACGGCCTCGTCGTCGAGAACATCGATTCGGCGCCAAGAGTCGAAACGGGCCTTCAGCGTCTCCGTCACCGCGTCTTCGCGACTGGTGTTGCTATAAGCGAGGAGGTCAAAGCGTTCCCGATCGGCATAGTGGAGGAAGGGTTCGAGGAACCGCACCACCGGGTGATCGCGAAAATCCGCCGAGACGAAGCCAATGCGCAGGCGCCGATCCAGATTGCGATCATTGGCGAAGGGCCGGATGCGCAGCAGTGCGTCAGCATGGCAGCGGCCGTAGGTCTTAGCCTTCTCCGAGAAGCTTTCCACCGAACTATGCTCGGCAAAGAGCTGCGCATGTGCAAGGTTGCAAAGCGCGAAAGCGGCGGCGGGATTGATTTCTAGCGCCTTCTCCAAATTGGCGATCGCCTCTTCGGTGCGCCCAAGGCGGTGTAGCACCGCGCCGAGATTGTTGTGAAACTCGGCCGAGCCGGGAACCCGAGCGATCAGATCGCGCCAACAGTCAGCGGCGTCCTGCTGGCGTTCAGTGTCCTGATACACGATGGCGAGATTGGCGCGGGTGTCATCCAAGGCAGGGTCGAGTTCGAGCGCCTTCTCGAAGGCCGAGCCAGCAGCGACCAGGTTGCCGATTGCCTGGAAGGCGAGACCGAGATCGGCGAAGTACGTGGCGTTGCCGCTGTCGCGGTAGATCGCGATGGTGATCAAATCGATGGCGTGCTGTGCACGCCCGGTGCGCAAGGCGGTGAGCCCGGCAAGATGCACCGCGTCACCATTATCTTTGTCGATAGAGATTAAGAGTTCGAGGAGGCACTCGGCGTCCTCGAGCCGCCCAGCGGCGAAGGCGAGGCGAGCGTTCGCGTCGAGCACCTTAACCAGCGGCTGGCAGTGCTCGGACACGATCTGGGGTGAGAAGCCGTGCACCAGAAAGTGATCGAGGATGCTACGGGCGTCTGTCACCCGGTCGCAGGCGAGGAGCGCCCCGATTAGTGCCACCCAGCGAGAGGCCTGCTCAGGTGCCGAGCGAAGCGCCGCGGTGTGATGAAGGACCGCACGGGCATGATCGCTCAAGAGCGTGGCGATGAGGCCAAGATTGTAATGCGCCGCTGCGTGTCCCGGATCGAGATCAAGGCATCGCCTGTAATGCTGATCGGCTTCGTGCAGGCGCCCGGCGGCATGATGGGCGGTGGCCATATTGAGAATGGGTCCCACCAAAGCCTTCGGCTCCCGCAGGGGCTCGCCCCGGCTCATCGCAAGTCCTTCCGACGTCACGGCACCATCGGTCGACATGCTTAATGACGTGTAAACTAAATTAAGGCCTCTATCGCGGAGCGCCACCGGGTGACGTTCCGGTGTAGCTCGCTGACCGCGAGGCCGTCAGCTCCTCAAACTCGCCTACTCGGCGTCGAGCTCCTGTTGGACCTGCTCTGCCCGTTGCTGACGGGTCGCGTGCTGCGCTATGGGCGTGAACAGCCGGCCGAGAGCGGCTGGAATGAGCTCAGGTACTCGGAAGCCCCGCGTTGCTATTCGCTGACGTCCGGATCCAGGCTCCCGCCTCGCCGGACCGGCGGCGCCCCGAGATACACGAACCGCCGCGAAACCCAGCCCTCGACCCTCCGGTAACGGACGAACACCCAGTTGCCATTGCGCTCGCCAGTCGGGACGATGCCGCGCCCGTCGGGTGGAATCACGCCTACGATCCGCGCGTCCGAGGTTGGAAACTCGCGGACGTTCAGCACGTCGTTCGGCGCGGTGTCGATAACGCGCAGCGTCGCCTGCGCATATGCACCGCTCGCTCCGGTGACGGCTGCGAAGAGGCCGGCGAGGAGTAGGCGCCTCATCTCAGGTGGCCCTTCGACATCAAGATTCGGCGTTCTCTGGGGCGAGCCGCATCGCTCGCAGCTTTGCCGTCCGCTCGTCGAACGCTTGTCGCTCTGCCTCAACCTCCGCCCAGACCTCGTTGGCTTGGTTGTGCCTCTCTGCAGCCTTCGCCGCCTTCGTCTCCCGATAGCCTTGAACGTGGCTGGGATTCTCGGACATCGACGCTCCTCTCAACCTACAGGCGAAAAACCTAGGGCGCGTTTCGCCTACGTCAGTAGCCGAAAGGCTCTCGGTTGCGGTGGATGTCGCCTTCCGGAGCCGCAATCCGGGCCCCTCGCCGATCTCCTTAATGAAGGTCACGCCAGCTGCTCTGACGTGGTGGGCCCGGCAGGACTCGAACCTGCAACCAGACCGTTATGAGGGGTCGGCTCTAACCATTGAGCTACAGCCCCCTAGGCCCGGATAGCCGTTGCGGCTTAGCATGCGCAACTCCGGCCGCTGCCACGAAGCAGGGATGGGGTCAGTGCCGCACGGTCGGCACGACGCCCGCGAAAGATGCCATGCCGTCCGCTTCGACCGTCGCGGTGAAGGCCTCGTAAGCCTCACGATCCGTCGTGAAGGTCTCCTGCCAAGCGGTGCAGCCGCCAGACGACAGATCGATCACCACTAACTGCCAGGGGTCCTGCGTGTCGGCGTAGCGGTAGATCTCGACGTCGACGATCGCACCATCGCGACTGAAAGAGCCCGACAGCGGAGAGTGCTCGAATTCTCGGTCCTCATCGTCCACTGACCGCTTCCATTCGCTCTACGGCCTTGCCCACGGCCTCACGCAAGGCGGTCGGCCAAGCCACATCATGGTCGTGGAGAAATTGGGCGGCGCTGATGAGGGCCTTGAGCCTCTCCGGACGGGCGGACTCCTCCGCCTCAGACTGCAGGAACTGCTCTGCCAGCGCCGTCGCGAGCCGAAGGATTTCTTGGATCCCATCGGGCTGGGCGTCAGTGTCGCTCACTTCAGGTAGCCCTTCGCCTTCAGGTGCTCGGTAAGGGATTCGCCTATGGCGTCGTGCATCACGGCTTTTTTGCCTCAGCTTTGGCGGCGTCCCGTTCAAGGCGCGCGGCCTTCAGGCGTGCGGTGTTCTGGTCCGCCGCACTGACTGCCGGCTCATCAAAGGCCTTGCTGCCAAACCGGTCCTGCATCTTCGCAAAAGCTGCCTCAGCCTGAATACGCTCTTTGCTGTGGTTGTCTGCCATACGGCAATCCTCAATTCGCTCCCTCTCGAACGTCGCGCTACCACACGCGACGCGACCGGAGCACCAGTTAATGCGCGACCGCGTCGTCGCGGAAGCCGCGGGCGTCGAAGATCCGCCGGACGATACCGGTGCGCTTCGCCTCGTCCAGCCACGCCGTAACGCAGGCGAGGGCGGCGGGGCGCCCCTTAGGCACGGCGACGGCGACCTGCGTCTGCTGGAAGCCGCCCGCGACGATCCGGGAACCTGGAACCTGCAGGACCACCGGCCGCAGCGTGTCGCGCGAGAGGGCAATGGCGTCCGCCTGCCCGGCGCGCATGCGCGCGACCGCCTCGGCCACGGACGGGACGGGGAGGGGTTGCGTCCGGGTCAGCGTGCGGGCGGAGGCGCGGAACGTCGTCGTGCCGTCGATCGCCACGACCCGGAGACCCGGCCGATCCACCTGCGCCACGTCGGTGATGCCCGACCCGACGCTGACCAGATAGGTGCTCTCCAGGTCGTAGTAGCCCGGCCCGAAATCGATCACCTGCCGCCGGGCCACGTCGACCGGCATGAAGCTGACATCGATCGCCGCGGCCTCGAGGGCGGCGGCCGCGGCGCCCGAGTTCGGGAACAGCGTGACGGCCAGCGGCAGGCCGACCTGCCGGGCGAGATCCGCGCTCAGATCGGCTGTCACGCCGTCGAGCGCTCCGTCGGCGACACGGCTGACGAAGATTAGGCCAGCGGACGGCGCCTCAACGAGACCGACTCGGAGCATACCGGTCGGAGCGAGTTCCGCTTTCACGGAGGCATCCTGCACGGGGCTAGCTATCGTCATACCGGCGAGAGGAGCAGAAGCGAGCAGAGAAGTGACGCGCTTTGGGATCGCAGCGGTGACACCTTGGTGATACCGACCATTCCAAGATCAGCGCTGACGCCTGCTAAGCCATTGATAATATTGGCGCACCCGACACGATTCGAACGTGTGACCTTTGCCTTCGGAGGATTAGCCTAACATGTTTTCCCGTGATTGCTAGAGTTTACTCGTTATTGCCAAACCGCTGCTGCCCCTTGTGAAATTGGCGCGCCGGGCATTTCTCTCGTCTCCGCCGGATGGGCTCGGTTTGCTTCCGCGTGCTTCCGCAGTGCTTCGGCAGAACCGGAGGGGAGGGCATGCCCAAGCTCAGCAAGCGCGTGGTCGAGGCGGCCGAGTCGCAAGGCTGGGACTACTTCTTCTGGTGCGATGAGCTCCCGGGCTTCGGGGTGCGCATCTTCGCATCCGGCCGGCGCAGCTACCTCGCGTAGTACCGCGCCAGCGGGCGGTCGAGGCGCTTCACGATAGGGCTGCACGGCGCCCTGACGGCTGACGAAGCCCGCCGTGAGGCGAAGGGGCTGCTGGGCCAAGTGGCGAAGGGCGAGGATCCGGCGGAGGAGCGCGCCACGCGGCGGGGCTCCATGCAGGTTGCGGGAGCGATGAGTGAGACCGGCCAAGCCTGAGCGATCAGATGGTGGCCGGGAACTCGGGCGCCGCAGCAATGACATGCCGACCCTGCAGCATCACGAACGGTCCCGACGGTACCGAGACGCCCAACGCATCCGGTCGGCTCGCTCACTGGCAGCTCGGCCTGTGCACGGCCCTCATGGACCGCTGCATCGATCGCTTGGGCGACGTCGCCGAGACTGGCCGCCGCGACAGCGAGGCCGACCTGCTCGCCACCGCCGCTGAAGCCCTGAGGACGAGGCTCTGAGACATGGGTGACGAAATTCGCTTCCAGATCCGCTCGAAGCCGGCTCGCATGGAGGAGCAGACGCGCGTCGCGCTGGCGCTCCTTCGGAGCAGGGGTGGCCCCAGGATTGGGCTCCATTCAATCCGGCGCTGCGTTGTGCCCTGGCGCGTGGCGATTGGGCGCCGGTGTGGCCAAGGACGCGACGGCGCTCGAGCCGAAGCTGGTCAAAGGCCTGGACGGCAAGGAAGGCCTCGATCTCGGCGACGGCACGATGAAGATGCCGGACGGGTCGATCCGGTCAATCGTCCCGGCGGCGTCAGCTGGTGGGATCGGTGGCGGTGGCGGCCGCGGAATGTCCGAACTCCGTGAGCACGTGGCCGAGTTGGGCCGGCACATCGAGCGCTTTGGCCAGTCCGGCTTCCACGCTCAGATCGAGGTGACGGGGCTGCGGCAGGCGGGCCTGCGAGCCACTTCCATGAGGATCAAGGCCCGTGGCGGCCTGGGTGCCGACTTGGGGGTGACTGAGCCTGGCGCCAAGGAAGACATGAGCCACTGGACCTGAGGGCCTCGATCTCTCGCAGACATGTTCAGCAACTATCCTGGAAGCCGCCATATATCCAACGTTCTCCGCCGTCCCAGCATAGATACGCCTTGACTAGGCGTCGTTGTTGCTGCGTGAGTCTCAGCCACATACGCAGGAGGCTTCAATGGACGACATTACATCAACATCGGCTCTGGATCAGAGCAACCTAATCGAGCTCACGGCCGATATCGTGTCCGCTTACGTCTCGAAAAACTCTGTGCCTACGTCCGAAATGCCGGCGCTTCTGTCCGCGATCCACGGCGCGCTCAACGGCTTGAACAACCCCGCCGCTCCGGCCGAGGCTAAGGTCGACCGCGCCACTCCGAGCCAGATCCGGAAGTCGATCAGCAACGACGCGCTGATCAGCTTCGAGGATGGCAAGTCGTACAAGACTCTGAAGCGGCACCTCAAAGGAGTGGGCCTTACCCCGAACGAATATCGGGCGAAGTGGGGCCTGCCGGTCGACTACCCCATGACCGCCCCGAGCTACTCCGAGATGCGCTCGGCCCTGGCGAAGAACACCGGCCTCGGAAACCTGCGCAGAAACGCAGCCCCGAAGGCTGCCGCCACCGACGAGAAAGTTGCGGAGGCGCCCAAGGCCCGGGGACGGAAGAAGGCGGCCGAGCCTGCGGTCGCGCCGGCCGAGAAGCCTGTCCGCGCTCGCAAGGCGAAGAAGGCTGCTGTCGCCGCGGAGTGAATCTGCCTAGCGCGAGAGCGGTGGGAAGCCGCCAGCCCGCGCGCGGGTCTACCCAGCATCCCCGATGCGATGACCTCGAACCGCCCGGCTCCGGCCGCGGCGGCTTTTTCGTGTCGGTAGCCTCCCCCGAACGGGTGATGTCACGGCGCCCGCTACGCTGCTATCCCGTTACCGAGACTCACCACCTTCGGCCCCGCCGGCACCGCCGCGCGGGGCTATTTCGCACTCTGCTCTGCTCTTCAGATGCGCTCTAATTGCAGGTCAACTTCCGGCCCTCGGCCATCCCGACCTTGCGGTAGTGTTCCAGACCGGACTTGATCGCCCGGCCTATGACCGCCCGGCGCACATCCGGATTGCAGCGCAGATACTCCTCCTCGTTGAACGCGTAGTCGCCACGCCCGCCCCGCGAGCCTCGGTCATAGTCCCGATCGTAGTCGCGGCGGTCACGATCGCCGTAGCCCCGATCTCCGTAGCCTCGGTCGCGGGGTCCGTAGTCGCCGCGATCGTAGCCGTAGTCGCGCCCGCCGTATGGCTGTGCGAAGGCCGGAGCGGTTCCGCTGACTAGCGCCAGGCCAAGGACGGTCGCTGAGATCACCTTCATGTCGTGCTCTCCGTTGTTGCGGGGCGTGAACGCTTTCAAAGATGGGTAGTTCGATTTGCCTGGGCGGGCGTCGGGTCCTCGCTTCCAGCGTCACTACCGTTGGGGGGCTTGTCTTTCCCTGCTCCTAACCCACTCTCAGTTTCAGGTTTGGCGGGATTACTCCCTTGTCGGTGCCGAGCCTAAGAAGCCCGCCCGGTCCGCCGGCGCGGGCTTTTTCGTGCCTGGAATCCTGGCGCGGGACGGCTCGCCCGCCGGCATCCGCACGACACAGAAACCAAGGCCGACCATTCTGTCGCCGGGCCGCGTTGCGTATCGGCTCCCGCAGGTGAGGCAATCGTATCCCATGCCGCCGCATAGCGAGCCGCTCGCTCCCACCACCCGAGGCGAAAAAGCTGGCCGGCTCGCAGCGAGCGAGATGATCAAGACGCTGAGCCCGCAGACAGGTAGCGTTCAGGGCCTCGTGCGCCGGGTCGAGGAGGTCGGCATCATCGTGGCCCAGGAGCATCTGAAAGCCGGCATGCTGCCCGCTGAAGTCCGGGCCTGGCACATCGGTTTCCAAGCTGGGATGAGCCTCGAGCTCGGAGATTTCGTGCGCCGCTTTTGAACAGCCTCTGACGCTCTCGAGCTGATACCTGCAACATTCCTGAAGGTGTCGCCACGCTCAGCTTCCCAGAAAAGTTTAGTCATGAAAATTTCGAAGCTATCGAGGCGTGGTTAAATTTTCATGAATACCGTCTTAAGAGGCGAGTGAAGCCGAATTAGTGCGCAGATACTAACTGCTCAATGCATCAGGCGCCCGCTGGGATCACCAGCAGGCGCTTTTCCTGTGCGTGCCCCTTGTTGATAGTACGATAGGGCGCCTTGCTCTTATCTCGCCCCGTTACCCGCCGGTATGTCAGCAAGCCCCGCAATCGATCTTCCGCTCGCCGTCGCCTCCTGGCTTTCGCTCGATCGCTGGCTGCACGAGAATAGCCCACCGGTCTCGGGCGCCGCACGGGTCAGCCGAAACCCCTGACCGGTCTTTGCTTTCCGAACGTCGTCCACACCGCTCCACCACGATTCCTCGCGCCGCGGCCGCCGTCGGTTGAAGCGCATCGCCGCCTCAGGCTTGTTCCGTATTCGTTCGCGAGCGGAGGGCCACCAGAATGGGGCGCCTGGGGGATGCGGGGCCCGGTCGGGTCTTCGTCGACTGCGCGGCCTGCAAGCGCTCGGGCCGCTACACCGTCGCCAGCCTGATTGACCGCTATGGGGCCGACACCTCGACGCTCGACCTGCTCCGGCACCTGACAGCCTCGTGCCGCTACCAGCGCGCGCCCGGGGCGCCGCCCGCGCGTAAGTACGAGCACCTGTGCCTCGCGGCGATCACGCTGCCGCCAGCGCTCAAGCAAATCCCGCCGGTGCCGCCGGGCACCCCCTACACGATCGAGATCTGGGACCGGATCGGCGGCAAGCTCGAGTTGCACCTCGCCACGATCTACCCGCTGACCGCGGCGATCGCCGCATTCGAGGCCGCCTGCCTGGAATGGCCGACGAACGAGGTCACCCTGCGGGATCGGGCTCGGATCGTGCGGAAGCGGGAGCTGCCGCCGCGGAGCGCCACCGGGTGACGTTCCGGCCTCACACGCGGCCTCGGGCCGCGACAACGGCTTGCCGCCGGAGCATCTACCCTAAAACGGCCGTATGCCGACTGCCACCTACCTCGCGCCGCGCGCTCGCCGCCGAACTCATGATGAGCGAGAGCACCGTGGACGATTACGTCCGACGGGGCCTCCTGCCGCCGCCGATACGCATCTCGCCCAGCTGCGTGCGCTGGCGACCGTGGACGCCATCCTCGGCCCCTGAGAACCCGAGATGATCGGTTGAGGATCCGAGCCCAGAGGAGCGTGCGGCTTGAGCGATCGAGGCGTCGCGGCAGCCTACGCTTTCGGATCGAGCAGCCGCGGAGGGTGTCGCTCGGATACTCGCCGCCTCGAAAGAGCGGTCTCGGCCGACGAGGAAGGCTAAGGGCCGTTCAGCCGCCTAGCGATCACATTTGCGGTAACGCGATTTGGGACAGCACCGGCTCAGAAGAACGCACGATGCTTCCGCAGCGCTTCCGCGGCAATTTCTCAACCGCAGGGCTTAGCCCCCTAGGTCATTGAGAAGATTGGCGCACCCGACACGATTCGAACGTGTGACCTTTGCCTTCGGAGGGCAACGCTCTATCCAGCTGAGCTACGGGTGCTGGCCGTGGCCATTCCCTAGCCCAACCGCGCCGGGAGCGCAACGGCGCCCGCACCGTCGCGTGCGGACGCGGGCGACGCGGCCAGATCTCCGGCGCGTGTTGCCCCAGCGTCCTTGCCTTCGCGCGCCGTTTCCCGGCCCCTGGGCGGCGGGCAGAGGCGTCGCGGAGCGGGCAGGGGTGGCGGAGACGACGGGCGGCCGGGATCCGCGGGCGAACAATTTCGGGTCCCTGCGCCTCCTGTTCGCGGGCCTCGTGATCCTCGCGCACGCCCCCGAACTCGTGGACGGGAACCGGTCCCGGGAGTTGCTGACGCAGGTCTTCGGAACCCTGTCCCTGGGGGAGATCGCCGTCGACGGCTTCTTCCTCGTGAGCGGCTACCTGATCACCGCGAGCTACCGCGCCAAGCGCTCCTTCGGCGACTATCTCGCGCGGCGGGCGCTGCGGATCTACCCGGCCTTCGTGGTCGCGTCCCTGCTCTGCATCGCCGTCGTCGCGCCCCTCGGCGGCGGCAACCTCGCGGCCGCCTCGCCACTCGAGACGCTGCTGCGGCTGTCGCTGCTGCTGATGCCGGTGGTCCCGGGCGCCTTCGCCGAGTTGCCCTACCCGCTGCTCAACGGCTCGATGTGGACCATTCCGTGCGAGTTCGGCTGCTACCTGCTGCTCGGCCTCGTCGGCACCGCCCGCGCCCTGCGCCGCCGCGGGCGCTATCTCGGCCTGCTCGGGGGGCTCGGCAGCCTCCTCGCCCTGCGCTGGCTCTTCCTGCCCGTCGGGCATCCGGGCGACACCCTCGGATCCCTGTCGGAGATGATCCGCCTCACCTTCGTGTTCTGCTGCGGCGGCGCCTTCCGGCTGTTCGCCGACCGGATCGCCTACACGCGGCGCGGCGCGGCCCGCGCCGCCCTTCTGCTCCTGCCGCTGATGTTCAGCCGGCCGCTGGCCGAGCCGGCCTTCGCGATCCTCGGCGGCTACCTGATCTTCTGGTTCGCCTTCGCGGTGCGCCCCACCGCCCTCAGCCGCGCCACCGCCCAGATCGACCCGTCCTACGGGCTCTACCTCTACGCGTGGCCGGTGCAGAACCTGCTGGTCGCGCGGATCCCCGGCATCTCGCCCTGGGCGGTCGCCGCCCTCGCCCTCGCGGCCGCCATCCCGCTCGGCCTTCTGAGCTGGTACCTGATCGAGCGGCCGATGCTCCGGTTCCGGCCGGGACCGGGCGGCGCGCGGCCGGAGCCCGGCGCGATCCCAGCGGCCGCTCCCGCCGTCGGGGCCTAGCGCCGGAACGCTTGCGGCCGCCGGTAACCGGCGCCACCCCGGCGCGTTCTCGATGGACAGTCGGGACGCGGCCGCGGAGGCGGGACATGACGCAGGCTCTGGATCGCGCGACGCTCGACCGGCTGGTCGCCCTCGGCCGCGCCCGGGGCCTCCTCACCGCCGACGATCTGCGCGCCGCGCTGCCCGTCGAGCGGATGGACGTCGACGCCCTGGTCCTCGTGATGCTGGAGCTGGAGGCGGCGGGCGTGAGCGTCGAGCCGGAGGCCTTCGGCCCCCCGACGGACCGGGCGATCCCGGTCTCGGTCGCCCTCCCGGCGCCGCAGCCCGGCACGCCGCCGGTCCGGGCCGCGGAGGCGGGGCAGGGCGCGGCCTTCGCGGCGCCCGCATCCGCCGCGCCGGACGCCCCGGAGCCGATCCCGGACGACGGCGCCGATGCCGGCCGGGCCGTCCTCCTGGCAGGCCTGGCGACCGTACTGATCCTCGGCGCCCTGCTCCTGATGCTGTGAGCCACCGGCGCGGAACGCTTCGGGCTGCGGCCCCGTTGGCGAGAGCCGGCCGGTGACGGCCCCGAGGATTCTCGTATCCATGCGTCAGACCCCGGACGGAACCCTCGCCCTGCTGATCGCGGCCCTGCGCGAGGGCACGGCGCATGTCGAGGCGCTGCTCACGCTGGCGCGGACGGAGGTCGACGGCAATTTCCGGGCGATCGTGTCGCTGATCGCCATCGTCGGCACGATCCCGGTGCTGCTGATCGTCACCTTCTTCCTCGGCCTCGACGCCGTGGTGAAGCTGCTGGCCGTGCCGTTCGGTGCCGAGGCGCCGGCCGCGCTGATCGTCGCCGCGCCGTTCCTCGTCATCGCGCTCGGCCTCGGCTGGATGGGCGCTCGCCGGATGGCGCTCTCGAACCTCGAGCCCTGGCGGACGTGGCGGCAGGTAAAGCGCGACGTCCGCGAGGTGACGCGCGCCGGCGCGTGATACCGGGACCGGAAAAATCAAAGCTATCAATGTGATTCAGAGGAATGCTCGCGTGCGATCTGAGCGCGGCTCGACCGCGCGCGACGTGCGGCGTGCGGACGGGCGCGTTCGACCGATCTGCCAGGATCCTTGCTCAAAGCTTTGCTCTAAAGACTGAATCTACCCGAGCCGGGCCGCACCTAGCCCGTCGGCGCCAGCATGGTGCCGAGACCCGGATCGAGCGGGACGTCGAGGCGGCAGCGCAGGCCCTCGGCCTCGAAGGCGAGGTCGACGGTGCCGGCGAGTTCCCGCCGCACGCCGCCGGCGATCAGCCGCGTCCCGAAGCCCACCCGGGTCGGCGCCCGCACCGGCGGGCCGCCGCGCCCCTCCCAGCTGAGCCGCAGGCGCCGCTCCCCGGCCGCGCCGGCGGCGAGCGACCACGCCACCCGGACGCGGCCCTCGCGGACCGAGAGGGCGCCGTACTTGGCCGCGTTGGTGGTCAGCTCGTGGACCGTCATGCCGAGGGCCAGCACCTCGCGGGGGCTCAGCGACACGTCCGGCCCGTCCAGGCGGATCTGGTCGTCGCCGGTCCGGTAGGGTCCGAGCTCGCTCTCCAGCACCTCGCGCAGGGGGGCCCCGCTCCAGTCCTCGCGGGTCAGCAGGTCGTGGGTCTTCGACAAGGCCAGGATCCGCGCCTCCAGGACCTCCGCGGAGCCGCGGGACTGCCGGGCGAGGGCTTGGACGGTGGCCAGGGTGTTCTTCACCCGGTGGTTCAGCTCGTGCAGCATCGTGCCCTGCTGCGCCTGCAGGGCGCGCCCGCGCTGGATCTCCGCGCGCAGCTCGGCGGTGCTGCGCTGGAGGGTGCCGGCCATGGCGTCGAGCTTGCTGCCGAGCCGGTCGAACTCCGCGGCCCCGCGCAGGCCAGTGCGGGCGGCGAGGTCGCCGGCCTGCCACGCCGCCGCGGCGCGCAGGAGCCGGTCGACCGGGCGGCGGATGAACACCCGCCCGGCCACGAGGGCGGCGGCGAGCGCCAGCGCCGCCCCCAGGGCGATCAGGACCAGCCCGCGGCGGGTGGCGGCGTCGATATCCGCGAAGGCAGTGGCGTAGTCGCGCCCGACGACGACGCGCACCCCGGCCAGCGGGCCGTCCGGCATCGCAGTGGCGATGATCCGCGTCCGGCCGTCGAGGCCGGCGGCGACGCGGACGTCGCTGCCCTGGGCTTCCAGCATGGCGGCCCGGTCGGGCGGGATCGGCCTGCCGATCCAGGCCGCCTCGTCCGGGCGGCGGGCGATGATCAGGCCGTCCCGGTCCGTCACGGTGATCGCCGTCTCCGGCTGATGGAGCGCCTGCTCCAAGTGATCGGAGAGCCAGTCGAGGTCGACGGCGGCGAGCAGGACGCCCGCCGGGGCCCCCGCCGACTCGCCGACATGGACGGCCCGGGCGAAGTGGATCGACGGCCGCCTCGTCTGGAAGCCGACCGCGTAGCCGCCCACCGCGTAGCCGCCCCGCTCCAGGGCGCGGCGGTGATAGGCCCGGCCGCGGCTCGAGTAGGAGCCCGCGGGCGCGCCGGCGCTGTCGCAGATCACGGCCCCGTCGGGATCGGTGAGGGCGATCAGCAGCACGTGCGGCAGCCGCGCGGCCGCCCGCCGCAGGTAGGCGGTGCAGGCCGCCGGCTCCCGCACCTGCACGGTGGCGTCCTCGGAGATCAAGTCGAGGGCCTGCTGCATCCGCTCGGAGATCTGGGCGAAATCCTCCGCGACGTCCCGCGCGGTGGCGCGGGCATCGGCCCGCACGGCCGCGTCGCGACTCGCCCGCAGGGCGACCTCGTTGTAGCCCTGGATCGCCAGCGCCGGGGCGAGGGCGAGCAGGACGAGCAGCAGGATGCGGGTCGTCAGCGACAGTGGCAGAGCGCGCGGGAGCGAGCGCGGGAGCGAGATGGGGAAACGGGAGCGCGGCGGCATCGGCGGTCAGTCGCGACCGGCGATCGGCGCGGGCGCCCGCGCGGCCAGGGTCTCCACGGAGCACGGCTCGGTGATCATCCGCATCCCCGAATCGAGGCCGCCGGCGGCGAAGGTCGCGTTCTCGGCGGAGCCGGTGATGACCTGGACCCTCGGATCCGGCCGTCGCGGCCGCCGGGCAGGCCGCCATGGCCGACCAGCCGCCCGGCCGCCGCGTCCACGCCCATGGGGCGGCGCCGGATCGGGCGGATGCGATCGGCGCGCGCGGGGGCGGATTCGAGGGCCGGACGCCGTCTCATGTCGGCGTTGTTGCAGAACCGGTCGGCCCTTGCCAGTGCGCCGCGCGGTCGGGGCGGCGGGACCGTGGGCCGGCTCGTCTCAGCGCCCGCGGGGCCGACCGGCCTCCGGCCGAAGGTGCAGGAAGCTGCGCTCGCCGGTCGCGGCCTCGGCCACGTGCTGGATCGTGTCGAGGAGATCGGACACGGCTCGCGGCCCGGCCGGCCGGAAGCCCGCCCTCGGCTCGACCCAGCGTCCCTGCGTGCGGTCCGCGGCGATCTGCGCCTCGCTCAGCGCGTCGAAGTCCCGGCGTCGGGTCATGGCTCAGCCCTCCGCCGGGGACTCTGTCGGGGGCATGGTTGACGAAAGGTTAACGCCGAATCCGGCGGGGCGGCGCGCGACGGTGCGCCGCGAAAACCCGCCGGCTTGATCCCCGGCACAGGCCTCTCTAAACAGCGAAAACCGAGGTAAATCAATAGATTAGTGTGATTATAAACTGCGGTCTCCGGACCGGCCCGGATCGCGGCACCGGTCGAGGTACGGCGTGCGGGGGGCGATGACCGGTTCCGCCGGACCCGCCATCGGCACCCGGGTCGTCGACACCTTGGCGGCCCTGCGGCCGCTGGCGCCGTTCTTCTGCCTGTACGTGACCTTCGGGGCGACGCTCGGCTTCCTGTCCGGCGGGGCGCCGCTGATCCTGCGGGCGCGGGGCGTGGAGCTGGCCGAGGTCGGGCTGCTGCAGCTCATCAACCTGCCGGTCGGGCTCACCTTCCTGTGGGCGCCCCTGCTCGACCGGCTCCGCCTGCCGATCCTCGGCCACCGGATCGGCTGGATCGCGGCCGCGCAGGCCGCCTCGGTGCTCCTGCTGGTCGTCCTGAGCCTCGGCGAGGCTTGGCCGCTCCCGACGCTGCTCGCCCTGGCGATCGCCGCCTGCGCCTGCGTGGCGACCATGGACATCGCCCTCGAGGCCCTGGTGGTCGAGACCGTGCCGGCGGAGCGGCGCGCCTTCGTGGCCTCGGCCAAGCTGTGCGGCGCCTCCCTCGGCGGGATCCTGGGGGTCGGCGTGCTGGTCGGCTCCTACGACAGCCTGGGCTGGCGCGGGGCGGTCCTGGCCTGCGCTGCCCTCGACGCCCTCTGCCTGCTGCCGATCCTGGGCTACCGGGAGTCGCGCCTGCGCGAGACCCGGAGCGCCGGTCCGGGCACCGCGGCCGGTGCGGGCCCGGAACGCTGGTCGGGTTCCCTGGCGCGGCTGCGCCGCCTGGGCGGTCGCGTGCTGGTGCTCGGTGCCTACTTCGCCGCCTCCTACCTCGTGGGCGGGCCCAACACCCTGGTGCTCCTCGATCTCGGCGTCCCGCTCGGGCAGGTCGGCACGCTCACCGGTGCCGTGCTCCCGGCCGTGAACCTCGTCATGGCGCTGGCGGCCGGATGGCTGGCCGCGCGGTTCGGCACGGTCCGGCTGATCGCCGTGGGGGCCCTCGGCGTCCTGGCCTCCGGGGGCCTGATGGTCGTCGCCTGCGCAGGCCGGGTGCCGGATCTCGGCATCGCCGCCGCTGTGCTGGGCTTCGTCGCGGGCGGGTTCCTGGGCGTGCCGGTCTTCAACATGATCTACCGCTGGGCCCAGGGGCCGAAGCCCGCCACCGACTACGCGCTCCTGTTCGGCGCCGCCTTCTTCGCCGCGATGCCGCTGCGGGTGGCGGCCCCGGCGCTCGCCGGCTGGATCGGCTGGCCGGGCTACTTCGCCGCCACCCTGCCGCTCTACGCCGCCGCGGTGGCGTGGCTCGCCGTCACGGTGGACCGGACCCTGCGCGACGACGGGGCGGCGCGATGATCGCCGAGGTCGCCGCCCAGGTTCCCGACACGCTCGCGGCCTACCGGGACGGGGTCGCCGAGGGCCCCGGCGGCCCGGGGGCGCTTCCCCTCGGCGCCCTGCGCGACGAGGCCGTGTTCGACGCGACGCTGGCCGCCTTCGGGGCCGGGTTCGGCGCGGAGTTCCGGACCGCCGACCCGCGGGTCCGGGTCTCCTACTGGAGCCAGTTCTACCTCGCGGCCCTGGCGACGCCGGCGCTGACCGCCCTGGTGTGCCTCGGCCGGCCGCTGCCGCTCGCCTTCGACGCGGTCAGCCTCGAGCTCGACGCGGCCGGCCGGCCGCGCCGCTTCCGCCTGCCCGCGGACGGGTCGGCCTGCGCGGCCTACCCGGCGCCCGGCCTGACCGGGCTGGTGGAGGCGCATCTGCGCCCGTTCGTCGAACTCTGCCACGCCCGGTGCGGGATCGCCCCCAGGGTCCTCTGGGGCAACGCCGCGGTGATCCTCGACTACGTCGCCCGGGAACTCGGGGACCCGCTCGCCGGGCTGGCTGGGGACGGGGAGGGGGCCGACACCGCCTGCGCGAGCGCCTGTACCACCACCTGCCCTACCGCCCGCGCCGCCGCCTGTGACGACGTCGCGGCCTGCCTCGGATGGCGCGCCGGCCCCGGCTGCGCTAGGAGCCCGCTCGAGAGTCCTCTTGCGCAGGCGCTCTGCCCGGGACCTTCGGGCTGCCGGCGGCGGCGCGTCTGCTGCCTGCGCCACCGCCTGCCGGGGGTGCCGTCCTGCGGCGCGCTCTGCCCCGTCGAGTGCGCCGCCCAACGTTGATCCGAGCCGCGCGATGCTGAAGGCCTTCCTCGCCTATTACCGGCCGTACCGGACGCTGTTCCTGGTCGATTTCGGCTGCGCGGTGCTGTCGGGCCTGCTGGAGCTCGGCTTTCCCATCGCCGTGAAGGGCTTCATCGACAGCCTGCTGCCCCGGCAGGACTGGGGCCTGATCCTGCTCGCCGCGGCCGCGCTGGCGCTGGTCTACGTCGCCAATGCCGGCCTGATGGTGGTCGTCACCTACTGGGGCCACGTGCTCGGCATCAACATCGAGACCACGATGCGGGCGCGGGCCTTCGACCACCTGCAGAAACTCTCCTTCCGCTTCTACGACGGCCAGAAGACCGGCCACCTCGTGGCCCGGGTGACCAAGGACCTGGAGGAGATCGGCGAGGTCGCCCATCACGGGCCCGAGGACCTGTTCATCGCCGTGATGACGCTGTTCGGCGCCTTCGCGCTGATGCTCTACGTCCACGCGCCGCTGGCGCTGATCACCGCGGCGATCCTGCCGCTAATCGCCTTCGTGTCGATCCGCTACGGCGGCCGCATGACCCGCAACTGGCAGGCCCAGTACGGCCGGGTCGGCGCCTTCAACGCACGGATCGAGGAGAATGTCGGCGGGATGCGGGTGGTGCAGGCCTTCGCCAACGAGCCCCACGAGCGCGCCCTGTTCGCCCTCGACAACGCCCGCTACCGGGACACCAAGCTCGAGGCCTACCGGCTGATGGCGGCCGGCCTGTCGATCAACTACCTGGGCCTGCGCCTCGTCCAGATCGCGGTGCTGCTCGGCGGCGCCGCCTTCGTGGTTCGGGGCGACCTGACGCCCGGGGGCTTCGTGGGCTTCCTGCTGCTGGTGGGCGTGTTCTACCGGCCGCTGGAGAAGATCGGCGCCGTGGTCGAGACGTATCCGAAGGGGGTCGCGGGCTTCCGCCGCTACCAGGAGCTGCTGGCCACCGAGCCCGACATCACCGACCGGCCCGGCGCGCGCGCGGTCGGCGCCCTGCGCGGCGACATCCGTTTCGAAGGGGTGGGCTTCGGCTACGGGCCCGGCCGCCCGGTCTTCGCCGGCCTCGACCTCGCGGTGGCGGCCGGCGAGACGGTGGCGTTCGTGGGTCCTTCGGGGGTCGGCAAGACCACTCTCTGCGCCCTGCTGCCGCGCTTCTACGAGGTCGAGGCGGGCCGCATCACCGTCGACGGGATCGACATCCGCGACATTACCCTGGCGAGTCTGCGCCGCCAGATCGGCATCGTTCAGCAGGACGTGTTCCTGTTCGCCGGCACGATCCGGGAGAACATCGCCTACGGCCGCCTCGACGCCGCCGAGGCCGAGATCGACGCCGCCGCGCGGCGCGCCCGTCTCGGCGGGCTGATCGACAGCCTGCCGGAGGGCCTCGACACCGTGGTGGGCGAGCGCGGCGTGCGCCTGTCGGGCGGCCAGAAGCAGCGCATCGCCATCGCACGGGTCTTCCTCAAGAACCCGCCGATCCTAATCCTCGACGAGGCGACCTCGGCGCTCGACACCGAGACCGAGCGGGAGATCCAGCGGGCGCTCGCCGAGCTCGCCCGCGGGCGCACGACCCTGGTGATCGCCCACCGCCTCGCCACCATCCGGGACGCCGACCGCATCGTGGTCCTGGGGGAGGGCGGGGTCGTCGAGGAGGGCCGGCACGCGGCTCTGCTCGCCGCCGGGGGCCCCTACAGCCGCCTGCACGCGGCGCAGTTCGGACGCGGCGAATCCGGCGCGGGCGTCCTCGCGGCGGAGTGAGAGCTGGCCTCGCTAGGGTGCCGCCGGCGCGCTCGACTCGCGCACGACGAGGCGCGCGGGGAACAGCGTCTGGGCGAGGTCGTCCGGCGCCCGCGTCCCCTCGATCAGTTCGACCAGCGTCGCGAAGGCGGACCGGACCATGTCGAGCACCGGGACATCGACTGAGGTCAGGCTCGGGACCGCGTAGGCCCCCTGGCTGAGATTGTCGAAGCCGACGACGCGGATCTCCGCGGGGACCCGCACGCCGCCCTCGTGCAGCGCCCGCAGCGCGCCGAACGCCACCCGGTCGCTGGCGGCCACGACGGCGTCCGGCCGGGCGCCGGGTCCGGCCTCCAGGAGAGCCCGCGCGGCCCGGTAGCCGCCCGCGGCGGTCCCGTCGCAGGTGACCACGAGGGCGTCGCGCAGGGGCAGCCCCGCCTCCGCGAGGGCGTCCCGGTAGCCGCGGAACCGCTCGGTGGCGGCGGCGGGCCGGCGCGCGTCGCCCGCGAGCAGGCAGATCGACCGGCTCCCCGCCGCGATCAGGTGGCGGACGGCCCCGTGGACCGCGTCGCGCTCCGCCAGCGCGACGTAGTGCGTGCCGGGCACCTCCAGACCGAACACCACGAACGGGCATCGCTTGGCCTGGAGCAGGCCGATCAGTGGGTCGTCCCGATCCTCGGCGAAGACCACGAGGCCGTCGACCCGGGCCTCGCTGACGAGGCCGGCGATCCGGCCCGGGCCGTCCGGGTCGTCGGCGCGGCGGCAGCGGTGGACCAGGGTGTAGCCCTGCCGGTCGGTGACGGTGCCGAAGGTCCGGAGGACGTGGCCGTGATCGGCCGTCTCCCCCGGGCGGCCCCCGTCGGCGGCGGGCTCCGGCGCCGGAGCGAACACGCAGGCGATGCTGCGACTGGGCTTCTTGCGCAGGGACCGGGCGGCGAGGCTGGGCACGAAGTCCAGGTCGCGCATGGCCGTCTCGATGGTCTCGCGCGTGGTCCGGGCGACCTTCTGCGGGTGGTTCAGGACCAGCGAGACCGTCTGGAAGCTCACGCCGGCCCGTCGGGCGACATCCTTGATCGTCGTCTGGCCCATCGTCACCTCGAGAGCCGGTCCGGATGGCCGCGCCCCCCGCGCGGCGCCGCCTCGTTCGGTGCGCCAATCTAGATCTGTATCGATCGGAGATAAAGCCGCGGGCCGGGCGGCGAAGACGGCGTATTCCCGCGCAAAGGCTGCGCAGGACCGGTCATTCGCGCGCGAAATCCGATCCATCCTGCGGTTTCTCGGTGCCCCGATCCCGCCGTTCGGACGGCCCGCCGGGCAGGAACCTTGTCCCCCCTGTGCGGTTCGCCGGGCAGCACCTCAAGCGATGATCGGGGCGTCGGGTGCCTCACCCAATCCGGATGCCACTCCCATGATGCACCGTCGCATGCACAGACGCGCTCTCCTCACCACGATGCTGGGCGCCACCGCGGCCCTGGCGGTCACCCGCACAGCCCTCGCGCAGGTCACGCCGGCCGGCGCGATTCCGACCGGCGCCTATCTCCAGATGGCCACCGGCGGCGGCCTGTTCCTGGAGAACACGGCCCGCGACGCCCACGCGAAGACCACCAATCCCGCCGTCAAGAAGTTCGCCCGCGCGGAGGTGGTCGAACAGGTGAACCTCGCCCGCAAGATCAGCGCCTACACGGGCGGCGCCCCGATCCCGGGCCCGGTTGCGGCGGGCCCGGGTGGCCTGATCGGCGGCCTCGTCGCGGCGCCGGTGGCGGTGGCCGGCACGGCCGTGAATGCGGCGGGCAGCGTCGCCGGCGGTGTCGTCGGCGGCGTGCTCGGCGGACCGGCTCCGGCCCAGGGCATGACCACCGACGCGCAGAAGGCGCAGATCATGGCGCAGCTCAGCGCCATGCCGCCGGGGCCGCAATACGACGCCACCTTCGTGAACGCCTCGCTCGAGGGCCATCAGGAGGCGCTGGGCATCCACGGCGCCTACGCCCAGTCGGGCGAGGATCCCGGCCTGCGCGCGATCGCCCGCGGCGCCCTGCCGCTGATCAACCTGCACATCGCCCGGCTCGATCGGATGCAGGCGATGATGGGCGCTCAGCCGGGGTGAGCGGCCGGACGGCGGGGTCGGTGCGCCGCGCGGCGCACCGGCCTCCTCGCGGTTGTCTCGCAGTTGTCTCGCAATTGTCCCACCGGCCTCGAACAGGACCCCGTCAGCCGGCCCGATCGCGCAGGCGCCGCACCAATCTGAGCAGCACGCCGCGGATATGGGATCGAAGCTGGGTGTTCTCTGCCATGGGACGCCGTTCGAAGCGCCGGATCGCGGCGCCTCGAGAAACACATCCCTTGGACGGACCGTTGCTACGTAAAAAGCGGGATCGTTGCCGCGGCCGAGCCGCAGAACCACCCTCCAAGGACGTAGCCCGTGGCCCGGATCGATGGCGCCCCGCGGCCCGTATGATGGGACCGGATCGTCGACAGCACGCTCCTGATGTGCGCGCGCAGCTTGTCCTTGCGGAGCGCGGCCGTCTCGGCGCACGGGTCGGGCGGGTTGGCGGAGGTCGACATGTCACGGGGCCCCGGCTCAGGCGCGCCGCCGCTCCGGGCCGTCGGACGACGGCGGGGGGACGCTGGGGTTTCTTGTACTTGATAACGTGAGCGGAATCTCGGGCGGACGGCGCAGATCCGAGCAAACTCCATGTTTTAGATGCATTAAGGTTTATCCGACCGAAGACCTTTCCCAGTCGTGTATCGCACTACGTAGAGATATCCGGACGATCGCCGCGGGGCTGCAGCAGGGGGGAGGTCGGTGTCCGAGCGCTTCTACTTCGACCTCGAGAGCGGCGAGGAGACGATCCGGGACGACGACGGCGTGGAGGTCAGCAGCCTGGCCGAGGCCATGGCCGAGGCGCGCAGCGTCATCGCCGAGATGGCCGACGAGGTCTGCGCCGCCGATCCCGACCGGTCCTGGAGCTTGGTCGTGCGCGACGCCGCCGGGCACGCCCGCCACCGGCTGCCGATCCGGCGGTAGCGCCCGACAAGAAGCCCGCCGCGGCTTGGCCGGGCGGGCTTGAAGGCGATCTCGTCTCGGAGAAGGCCCGACCGTAGACCCGCCACAGGGCGACCGCATCCCCCATCCGGAGGACGCCGACGCACGATCCCGCGACCGCCTGCCCGCGACTGCCGACCCGCGACCGCCCGCCGCGGCAGCTCGGACGCCGGAGGACCCGCCGCGCTGGAGGAAAGATCTGCGCAGGGGACTCAACGTCCTCGGCGCCAGGTCGGTCAGCCCGCGAAGGCGCGGGGCGGCAGGCCGGCGACGCCGACGTCGAGCTCGAACAGCGCGCCGGCCTCCGGCACGTGCTCCGCCCCCCGCGCCGCCGAGGTGACGAACAGCCGGTCGAGGCCGGGACCCGCGAAGGCGCAGCTCGTGATGTTGGGGGCGGGCAGGGGGATCGCGCGCAGCAGGCGCCCCGCGGGATCAAAGCGGCTGAGCCGGCCGCCGCCCCAGTGGGCGATCCACAGGCAGCCCTCTTCGTCCGTGGTCATGCCGTCGGGCCAGCCCCAATCGTCGGGGAAGCGGAGGAAGGGCCGCTTGCCCGTCAGCGCCCCGTCGGCGGCGAGGTCGAAGGCGTAGACCGTCCGGGCGGCGCTGTCGCTGTGATAGAGGATCCGGCCATCGCGGCTGAAGGTCGGCCCGTTGGCGACGCCGTAGCTGGTATCCATCCGCCGCCACGTCAGGTCCGGGTCGAGCCGGTGCAGGGCGCCCGACACCGCGGTCTCGGCCTGGTGCATGCTCCCGGCCCAGATCCGGCCGGCGAGATCGACCTTGGCGTCGTTCAGGCGGTTGTCGGGATCGTCGGGCTCGGGGTCGCCGATCGGCGCGAGGCGGTCGGCCTCCAGGTCGTAGGTCGCGAAGCCGCTCTTCAGCCCGACGACGAAGTCGCGCCGGCCCGCGCGGGGGATGATCCAGCCGAGCGGTTCCGGGAACGGGCGCGTGCCCACGGCGCCGTCGGCGAGGTCGAGCCAGTTCAGGGCCGGCGCCTCGATGTCGACCCAGAACAGCACGCCCCGCTCCGGAACCCAGACCGGGCCCTCGCCGATCCGGTCGCGCCGGGGCCGGTCGAGGATGCGGATCCGCGGGTCCATGGCGGGCTCCCCGATCTGGCCGACGCTCAGGCGCCGGCCGGCCGCGCTGCGGCGCCGGTCCTGCAGCCCCAGAGCGCGTAGAACAGGACGTAGAGCTCGCAGGCGGCGGTGATCAGGAAGGAATGCTGCAGCCCGTACCGGTCCGCCGCCCAGCCCTGCACCACCACCAGCGACCCGCCCGCAATCGCCATGATCAGCAGCCCGGCGCCCTCCTCGGTGAGCGGACCGAGGCCGCGGATGCCCAGGGTGAAGATCGTCGGGAACATGATCGCGTGGAACAGGCCGACCGAGATCAGCGCCCACAGGGCGAGGTGGCTGGTCGCGAAGGTCGCCACCAGCATCACCGCGCAGGCGCCGATCGCCGCGCCAGCCAGCACGGTCTCGGCCGGGCGCCGCTGCATCAGGTAGCTGCCGACGAAGCGGCCGACCATCATGCCGCCCCAGAGCAGGAACAGGTAGCGCGAGGCCTGGGCGTGGGTCAGGTCGCCGATCTCGGGCTGCGAAACGAAGTTGATGAACAGGTTCGACACCCCGATCTCGGCGATCAGGTAGATGAAGATCGCCGGCACGCCGAGCACGAGGTTGCGGTGGCGCCAGAGCGACAGGCCGGCGCGCTCGGCCCTGGCGGCCCGGGCGGTGGCGCCGCCGGAACCGCTGATGGCGGGCAGCGGGAAGCGGGCGATGATCACGGCGAGGACGACGAGCACCACCGCCACGATCAGGTAGGGCAGCTGCACCGACTGCGCGTCGGCCAGGCGCTCGGCCGGGGTCAGGGTGGCCCCGGCGGCGGCGTTGCCCGAGGCCGAGCGGCCGAGGATCAGGTAGCCCCCGAACAGCGGCGCCAGGGTCGTCCCGAGGGAGTTGAACGCCTGCACGAGGTTGAGCCGCGTCGGGGCGCTCTCGGCCGGGCCGACCACTGCCACGTAGGGGTTCGCGGCGACCTGCAGGAGGGTGATGCCGCTGGCGATCACGAACAGGGCCGTGAGCGTGATCGCGTAGGAGACCCGGTGGGCGGCCAGGATCATCCCGAGCGTGCCCAGCGCCATGATGCCGAGCCCCGTCACCAGGGCGCGCTGATAGCCGACGCGCTCGATCAGCTTGGCCGCTGGGATCGAGGCGACGAAGTAGGCGATGAACCAAACGGACTCGATCAGCGTGGTCTGCGTGTAGTCGAGGTCGAACACGCTGCGCAGGTGCGGCAGCAGCGTGTTGTTGATGACCGTGATGAAGCCCCACATGAAGAACAGGCTCGCCAGCAGCGACAGGGCCGGGCGGTAGCCGCCCCGGTCGCGCGCGGCCTCCGCCCCCGTCCGGGCCGCCGCGGTCCCCGCGGTCGCGATCGGTCCTGCCATCCGGCGTTGTCCTCTGCCTCTCGGACCGCCTTGTCGGGGTCCCGTGTTGTTCCTTTTATTTGTCTGAGTATATACCGGGTTCGCGGACGTCAACGGCGAGTCCCGTCGCGGTCCGGCGCACGACCGACGCGGCGGGCGGAATCACGAAGGGGGAGAGCGCTATGCGTGGAGTGGGATCCCTGGCGCTGTGCGCCTGTGCGGCCCTGCCGGGCCTGACGCCGGCACCGGCCCGGGCGGCCGAGCCGACCCGGGCGGTGTTCGGCACGCTGCCGGACGGCCGGACGGTGGAGGAGGTGACGCTGACGAACGGCAAGGGCGTCACGGCGCGGATCCTGTCGTGGGGGGCGCTCCTGCGGAGCCTCGACGTGCCGGACCGCTCCGGCAAGGCCGCGGACGTCGTGCTCGGCTACAACGACCTCGCCTCCTATCTGGCCAAGGGCAACTATTTCGGCGCGAGCGTCGGGCGCTACGCCAACCGCATCCGCGCCGGGCGCTTCACCCTCGACGGCCGGACCTACACGCTGGCCACCAACGACGGCCCGAACACCCTGCACGGCGGCGCGGCCGGCTTCGACAAGCGGCTCTGGACGATCATCGCGGTCAAGGGCGGCGCGGCCCCCTCGGTCACCCTGCGCTACGTCAGCCCGGACGGCGAGGAGGGCTATCCCGGCACGCTGACGGCGACCGCCACCTACGCGCTGGACGACACGAACACCCTCACGGTCACCTACGAGGCGACGACCGACAAGCCGACGATCGTCAATCTGACCAACCACAGCTTCTTCAACCTCGCGGGCGAGGGCTCGGGCCGCTCGATCCTCGACCAGATTCTGACCATCCCGGCGGAGCGCTTCACGCCGGTCGACCCCACCCTGATCCCGACCGGGGAACACCTGCCGGTGGCCGGGACGCCCTTCGACTTCCGCGAGCCCGCGGTGATCGGCGCGCGGATCCGCGACGGGCGGGACGCGCAGATCGTGCGCGGGCGCGGCTACGACCACAACTGGGTCGGGACCGACGCGCCCACGGCCGAGCCGCACCCCGTGGCGCGGGTCGAGGATCCGGACTCGGGCCGCGTCCTCGACGTGGCGAGCAACCAGCCCGGCCTCCAGTTCTACGCCGGCAACTTCCTCAACGCGACCGCGGTCGGTAAATCCGGCCTCGCCTACCGCCAGTCGGACGCCCTGGCGCTGGAGCCGGAGCTCTTCCCCGACACGCCGAACCAGCCGGCCTTCGGCTCGGCCCGGCTCGATCCCGGCAAGACCTACCGGAACGTGATCACCTACCGCTTCTCGACCAGCCCCGCCCACCGGACCCAGAAATGACCGACCGACCGATTGCACGGCCCCTGCGCTCGCGCGCGTGGTTCGACAACCCCGACAATATCGACATGACCGCGCTCTACCTGGAACGCTACCTGAACTTCGGCCTCAGCCTGGAGGAGCTGCGCTCGGGCAAGCCGATCATCGGCATCGCCCAGACCGGCTCGGACCTATCCCCGTGCAATCGCCACCACCTCGTCCTCGCGGAGCGGATCCGCGAGGGCATCCGCGAGGCGGGCGGGATCGTCCTGGAGTTTCCCGTCCACCCGATCCAGGAGACCGGCAAGCGGCCGACCGCCGGCCTCGACCGCAACCTCGCCTATCTCGGGCTCGTGGAACTGCTCTACGGCTACCCCCTCGACGGGGTCGTGCTGACCACGGGCTGCGACAAGACCACCCCAGCCTGCCTGATGGCGGCCGCCACCGTGAACATCCCGGCCATTGCCCTGTCGGTGGGTCCGATGCTCAACGGCTGGTTCAAGGGCCAGCGCACCGGATCCGGCACGATCGTCTGGAAGGCCCGCGAGATGCTGGCGGCCGGCGAGATCGACCACGACGGCTTCATCAAGCTGGTGACCTCGTCGGCGCCCTCGACGGGCTTCTGCAACACGATGGGCACCGCCACGACGATGAACACGCTGGCCGAGGCGCTCGGCATGATGCTGCCCGGCTCGGCCGCGATCCCGGCGCCCTACCGCGACCGGCAGGAGGCCGCCTACCTGACCGGGAAGCGCGTCGTCGCCATGGTGGCCGAGGACCTGAAGCCCTCCGACATCCTGACCCGCGACGCCTTCCTCAACGCCATCGCGGTCAATTCCGCGATCGGCGGCTCGACCAACGCGCCGATCCACCTCGCGGCGATCGCCCGCCACATGGGGGTCGCGCTCGACATCGCGGACTGGCAGACCCACGGCCTCGACGTGCCGCTCCTCGTCAACCTGCAGCCGGCGGGCGCCTATCTCGGCGAGGATTACTACCGCGCCGGCAGCTTGCCCGCGGTGGTGGCGCAGCTCATGCGCCGCGGCCTGATCCGCGAGGGCGCCCTCACCGTGAACGGGCGCACCCTCGGCGACAATTGCCGCGGCGCCGCGATCGAGGACGAGGACGTGATCCGGCCGATCGACCGGCCGCTCAAGGAGGCGGCGGGCTTCCTGGTCCTGCGCGGCAACCTGTTCGACGCCGCGGTGATGAAGACCAGCGTCATCGGCGCGGAGTTCCGCAGCCGCTACCTGTCGAACCCGGAGGATCCGGACGCCTTTGAGGGCCCCGTCGTGGTGTTCGACGGGCCGGAGGATTACCACGCCCGGATCGACGACCCGAGCCTCGGCATCACCGAGGAGACCCTGCTGGTCATGCGTGGGGCCGGGCCCGTGGGCTACCCGGGGGCGGCCGAGGTGGTGAACATGCGCCCGCCCGCGCAGCTGATCCGGGCCGGCGTGCACGCGCTGCCCTGCCTCGGCGACGGGCGCCAGTCCGGCACCTCCGGCTCGCCGTCGATCCTCAACGCATCGCCCGAGGCAGCGGCCGGCGGCGGCCTCGCCCTCCTGCGCACCGGTGACCGGGTGCGGATCGACCTGCGCCGCGGCACCGCCGACATGCTGGTCGACGCCGACGAGATCGCGCGGCGGCGCGCGGCCCTGGAGGCGGCGGGCGGCTACGCCTATCCGGCCTCGCAGACCCCCTGGCAGGCGATGCAGCGCGCCGCGGTGGGGCAGATGCACACCGGGGCCATCCTCGAGGGCGCCGAGGCGTTCCAGCGCATCGCGCAGACGCGGGGCGTGCCGCGCGACAACCACTGAGGCCACTCGGGCCACTCGGGCCACTCGGGCCACTCGGGCCACTCGGGCCACTCGGGCCACTCGGGCCACTCGGGCGATGCCCGCGCCGGCGGCGCCCCGCCGCCGGCACCGTCAGGGCCGCATCGCCAGCTCGGTGTCGGCGAGGGCGAGGCGGACTAGCTCGGTCATCGTCGCGCGGGCGGCGTCCGGGTCGCCCGCCACGATCGCGTCGTAGAGGGCGCGGTGATCCGGCATCGGGTCCCGGGGCAGGCCCTGGCAGCGGTGCTTGAAGATCGTCGTCCACGTGACCGCGGCGGCGATGGAGCTCGACAGGGCGATCAGCGCGCCGTTGCGGGCCGCTTCCAGGATCGTGTTGTGGAAGGCCTGGTCGGCCGCCCGCCCGGCCTCGGTGGCGAGGCCGTGGCGGCCCATCTCCTCCAGGGCGTGGCCCATCCGGGCGATGTCGAGGCCGGAGCGCCGCTCGGCCGCGAGCGCGGCCGCGGCCGGCTCCACGATCATCCGCAGCTCGAACAGGTCGCGGATGAAGGACTCGCTCGGCTCCGACTCGAAGGCCCAGGCCAGGATGTCGGGATCGAGCAGGTTCCAGCGGCTGCGCTGGCTGACGCGGGTGCCGGTGCGCGGGCGGCTCTCCACGAGCCCCTTCGCGCTCAGGATGCGGATCGCCTCGCGATAAGCGGTGCGCGAGACGTTCAATTTCTCAGAGAATTCGATCTCGCCGGGCAGCACGTCCCCGGGCGCGTAGCGGCCGCCGAGGATCGCCGCGCCCAGATCGCGGGCGACCGAGCCGTGGATGCGGCGCGACCCCGAGGCGAGGGGCAGCGTCACGTTCTCCGAGCCCCGCTCCTGCCTCACCGCGTCCACCTCCGGTCCGGGCCACCGGGTCGGGGCAGGAACGGCGTGATCGTATCCTGAAGTTGTAGGAGCGCAAAGAGGAACGCCCGCCGCACCGAAGTCGCGGCCGCGCTTGCGGCCGAAGGCGAACTGCTCTAGCCTAATTGTATGAGTAGTTAATCGACAGGATCCGTCACGGTCCGCGGCAGCGTCCGGGTCGGCGCGGGGATCGCCCCAGCGATGGTGCAGGGTGGCCCGTTCCCGGCGACCTCGGGCGGCCGCAACGGCGCGGTCGGGCCGCTGACGACCGAGCGGTTCCTGCGCCCGGCCCGCCACCGGGAACTGGCGCGCCGGATCGACGGCGCTCGCGCCCCGCAACCGGGCCGCTGACGGGCCACCGCGCGACCCTCGACGGCCGCGCGTTCAGGACGCCCCGAAGCGGGCGTCCCCGGGAGGACACAGATGGGACGATCACTCCTACAATTTTGCGCCGCCGACGGGCGCCGGGGCGTCGCGCTGCTCGCCGACGGCCGGGCGCGGCGGGTGCTCGGCGCCGACAGCGTGCTCGCCCTAGCGCGGAGGGCCCTCACCGCGGGGGACGATCTGGCGGCGACGGCGGAGCGCGCGGGGCTCGGCGCGCCCGTCGATCTTAACGCGGTCCGGCTACTGCCACCCGTCGACCACGCCGATCCCGCCCACCTCCTGCTGAGCGGCACCGGCCTGTCGCATCTCGGCTCCGCCGAGGGCCGCGACGCGATGCACCGCGCGGCCGCGACCGACCCGGCGCCGACCGATTCGATGCGCAGGTTCCGGATGGGCGTCGAGGGCGGGAAGCCGGCGCCGGGCGAGACCGGCGCGCAGCCCGAGTGGTTCTACAAGGGCGACGGTTCCGGCCTCGTCGCCTGCGGCGAGCCGCTGATCTCGCCGGCCTTCGCCCGCGACGGCGGCGAGGAGCCGGAGATCGCCGGGATCTACCTGATCGACGCCGACGGAACGCCGGTGCGCCTCGGCTTCGCCCTGGCGAACGAGTTCTCCGACCACGTGACCGAGCGCGGCAACTACCTGTGGCTCGCCCATTCCAAGCTCCGCCCGGCCGCCATCGGCCCGGAGCTGTGGCTCGGGGCCCTGCCGCCGGACGTGCGCGGCACGAGCCGCATCCTGCGCGACGGAGCCGTGCTCTGGGAGAAGCCGTTCCTGTCCGGGGAGGCCAACATGTCCCACAGCATCGCCAACCTGGAGCTGCACCACTTCAAGTACGCGCCGTTTCGGCGCCCCGGCGACGTGCACGTCCACTTCTTCGGGACCGCGACCCTGTCGTTCAGCGACGGCGTCGCGACCCGGCCGGGCGACGTGTTCGAGATCGCGGCGGCGCCGTTCACGCTGCCCCTGCGCAACCCGCTGGCGATCGCGCCGGCGGACGCGCCGTCCGTGCGGGTGCTCTGACATGGCGGCCCCGATCCGCATCGGCCTCGTGGGCGTCGGCAAGATCGCCCGCGACCAGCACCTGCCGGCCATCGCCGCCTCGCCGGACTACGCGCTCGTGGCGGTGGCGAGCCGGCACGGCGGCCTCGACGGGGTGCCGAGCTACGGCAGCCTGGAGGCGATGCTGGCGGCGCACGGCGACCTCGAAGCCGTCGCCCTGTGCCAGCCGCCGCAGGCGCGGTGCGCGGCGGCCCTGGCGGCGATCGCGGCCGGCCGCCACGTCTTCCTTGAGAAGCCCCCGGGCACGACGCTGGCCGAGGTCGGACTCCTGGTCGCGGCCGCGCGGGACCGGGGCGTGAGCCTGTTCGCGAGCTGGCACTCCCGCTACGCGCCGGGGGTGGAGCCCGCCCGCCGGTGGCTGTCGGGCCGCAGGATCCGGTCGGTGGCGATCGACTGGCTGGAGGATGTCCGGCACTGGCACCCGGGCCAGGACTGGATCTGGGACGCGGGCGGGATGGGCGTGTTCGATCCGGGGATCAACGCCCTGTCGATCGCCACCCACATCCTGCCGCCGTTCTACCTCACCGGCGCGACCCTGTCGGTGCCGGAGAACCGGCAGGCGCCGATCGACGCCGACCTGCACTTCGCGGACGCCGCCGGCACCCCGATCCGCGCCCGGTTCGACTGGCGCCAGACCGGGCCGCAGACCTGGGACATCCGGGTCGAGACCGACGACGGCCCCCTGGTGCTGTCGCGGGGCGGGGCGGCCCTGTCGATCGCCGGCCGCGACCGGCCGCTCCCGCCCGAGGCGGAGTACCGCGGCCTCTACGACCGCTTCGCCGCCCTGGTCCGCTCCGGCACCAGCGACGTCGACCTGAATCCGCTGATCCACGCCGCCGACGCCTTCATGCGCGGCGAGCGCCGCGCGGTGGAGGCCTTCACGGACTGACCGGGAGGCCCCCAGCGGGACACGAACGCGACAGAGCCAGGCAAGGCCGCGCGGTTAAGGGGGAGTCACACATGGGAAAGCATCGGGGCAAGCATCGGGGCAAGCATCGGGCAAAGCATTGACGATGGGCCGCGCTGGCGTTCTGCGCCGCGTCGATCACGGCGGGCGCGGGCCCGGCGGTCGCGCAGGTCGAGGCGACGGCCCCGGACGGGGGACCGGCCCCGGTGAATCCGGGACCGAAGGCGAGCCCGGCGCAGAAGGCCCGGTACCGGGCGAACCGCGCCCGGCGGCGGGTCATCCGGGAGGCGCGGAGCTTCTCGGGCGCCAGCAGCGCCGCCGCCAGCCTCGACGTGCAGGGCAGCAGCGCGACGCCGCCCAGCCTGCCGCCGGGCACCCTCGATCTCGGCAACGGGATCAGCATGGTCCTGAACTACACGGGCGAGTTCGCCGCCAACCCGTCCGGCGGCATCCGGCAGGGATCGGCCTATGCGGGCCAGATCGCGTTCGGCCTCGACGCCGATCTCGGCCGCCTCGCCGGCATCGACGGCGGCTCGGTCCACACCGTCGTCACCCAGCGCCACGGCCGGAGCCTGGCGCAGGATGACATCGGCTTCAACGGCAGCGTGCAGGAGATCTACGGCGGCGGCCAGACCGCCCACCTGACGCTGCTGTCCTACCAGCAGAAGCTGCTCGACAACCGCCTCGACATCGAGGTCGGCCGCCTGCTTGCCAACCCCAACTTCCTGGCCTCGCCGCTCTACTGCAACTTCCAGAACAACGCGACCTGCGGCGCGCCCAAGTCCATCTTCAAGCTGACGAACTTCACCTACTGGCCGATCGCGACCTGGGGCGGCCATGCCAAGGCCTGGGTCACCGACACGGTATTCCTGCACGCCGGCATCTACGAGGTGAACCCGCGCGACCAGCTGCCGACCCGGAACGGCGTCGACTGGTCGACCAACGGCGCCACCGGAGTCCTGGTGCCGGTGGAGGTCGGCTACTCGACCAATTTCGGCAACGACCCGCTGCCGCGCAACTACAGCATCGGCGCCGTGTTCGACCGGTCGGACTACACGGATCCCGTGCTCGACCGGCGGGGCGCCGCGCAGGTCTTCAGCGGCCTCGATCCGCTGACCCGGTTCGGGCGATCGGCGGTCTACGCCCGCTTCGACCAGATGGTCTGGCGGCCGGATCCGAACGGCGTCCAGGGCCTGTCGGTGTTCGGCGTCGCGATCGGCGGGATCGGCGGACGGCAGACCCAGGATTACTTCCTGGAGGGCGGCGCCGTGCTGACCGGCACCTTCCCGGGCCGGCCCTACGACACCCTCGGCCTCGTCTTCGCCATGGAGAAGCTCTCGCGGCTGGGCACGGCCAACATCCGGGCGGCGCGCGCGTCGCTGGGGCTCGGCACCCGGACCGTCGAGTCCCTGCAGACCATCCTCGAGCTGAGTTACGGGATCCAGCTCACCCCGGCGGTGCGGCTGATGCCGAACCTGCAATACGTGATCGACCCGGACCAGACCCGCTTCCCGTTCCGCCCGAAGCCGATCCCGGACGCCTTCGTGATCGGCGCGAAGCTGTCGGTGGACCTGTTCACCCTGGCCGGCCTCGCGAAGGGCCCGGGCAGCCAGTGACGCCCTGACCGCCCCGGCGCCCGCTCCCTGCGGGCGCCGGGCCTTCCGAGCCGGCCGGGGGAGGGACCGTCCCGCGGCCGCAGAGCCCGCGCACGCCGGGTCCCGGATCGTCTCGCCGAGGCCGACGTCCGCGCCGCGCGCCCGTCGGGCAGGCGCGCCGTGCCGGCCGCGCGGCGGCGTTTCGCGCCGCGCGCGGCTTCGTGTACGAGACCGGGCTCCGCGTTCCGTCGCGCGGTCGACGGGCCGCCCGCCCGTGGGACGACGGCAGAGACCTCGACATGGCAGTGATCGATCAAGACGCGGCGCCGGTCTCCACCGGGGTGACCGGCCTCAACCACATCCTGGCCGGCGGCTACGCGTCCCAGCGCTCGCACCTCATCGAGGGGCGGCCCGGCTCCGGAAAGACCACGCTGGCGATGCAGTTCCTCCTCGACGGCGTACGCCGGGGCAAGCGCTGCCTGTACATCACGCTCTCGGAGAGCCGGCGCGAGCTCCTGAACGTCGCGGAGCGCCACGGCTGGTCCCTCGACGGCATCGAGATCTGCGAGCTCGTCGCGCCGGAACTCAGCCTCGACCCCGGGCAGCAGCAGAGCCTCGTCCACTCGTCCGACCTCGAGCTCGGCGAGACCGTCCGGATGGCGATCGCCGAGATCGAGCGGCTCAAGCCGCAGCGCGTGGTGTTCGACAGCCTCTCGGAGATCCGGCTGCTCTCGCAGGGATCGCTGCGCTACCGCAGGCAGGTCCATGCCCTGCGCAGCTTCCTGCTCATCCAGAACACCACGGCGCTGCTCCTCGACGATCTCACCGCCGAGACGGACGACCTGAACCTGCACAGCCTCAGCCACGCCGTGATCCGGCTGGAGCAGCTCGCGCCCCTGTACGGCGGCGAGCGGCGGCGCCTGCGCGTGATCAAGATGCGCGGCACGCCGTTCCGGGGCGGTTTCCACGACTACGTCATCCGGCGCGGCGGGCTCACGGTGTTCCCGCGCCTCGTCGCGGCCGAGCATCTCGGCACCTTCCCTGACGACCAGTGCGGCACGGGCAGCCCCGAACTGGACCAGCTGCTCGGCGGCGGCCTCGACCGGGGCACCAGCACGATGCTGATCGGACCGTCCGGCGTCGGCAAGTCGACGGTGGCGCTCACCTGCGTCACCGCGGCGATCGCCCGCGGCGAGCGCGCGCTGATCCTCAGCTTCGACGAGACCACCGGCGTCCTCAGTCGCCGGGCCCGCGGTCTCGCCATGCCGATCGACGACGCGATCGCCGCCGGATCGCTCATCGTCGAGCAGATCGACCCGGCCGAGGTCTCGCCCGGCGAACTCGCCGACATCGTCCAGAACGCGGTCGAGCACCGGGGTGTGACGACGGTCGTGATCGACTCCCTGACCGGCTATCACAACGCCATGCCGGAGGAGAATTACCTGCTCCTGCAGATGCACGAGCTGCTCACCTACCTGAATCAACAGGGCGTGCTCTCGCTCCTCGTCCTGGCCCAGCACGGCATGATCGGGGCGATGGGCGCGAATGTCGACCTCACCTACCTCAGCGACACGATCCTGCTGTTCCGCACCTTCGAGGCCGACGGGCGGCTGAGGCGCGCGATCTCGGTCGTGAAGAAGCGGACCGGCAGCCACGAGGACACGATCCGCGAATTGCGGATCGACTCCGGCGGGATCCGCGTTGGCGAACCGCTCAGCGCGTTCCGAGGTATCATGACCGGCGTTCCGACATTCGAGGGTGAGCGGTCGTCGCTCCTGCCAACCCGCGCGGCTGATGACCGAGGCTGAACTGCCGGTTCTCATCTTCGCGCCGGGTGGCCGCGACGCCGCCGTCGCCGCGGCGATCCTCGGCGAGGCGCGGATCGCGGCACAGGTGTGCGCCAGCCTCGCGGACGTGGTCTCCCGGCTCGACGCGGCCGCCTGCGCGGTCCTCACCGAGGAAGCGCTGCTGTCCTCGAACCGCCAGGCCCTGGCGGACTGGATCGCCGCGCAGCCGCCCTGGTCCGATTTCCCGTTCATCCTCCTGCGGCTGCGGGGCGCCGAGCCCAACGCGCAGCTGACCGATATGCTCGGCAACGTCAGCGTGCTGGAACGCCCGTTCCACCCGGCGACGCTGGTCATGGCGGCCCGCTCCGCCCACCGCGCCAAGCGCCGGCAGCTCGAGGCGCGCGCCCATCTCGAGGAGCGCGAGCGCACGACCGAGCGGCAGGCGCTCCTGATCCGCGAGCTGCATCACCGGGTGAAGAACACGCTGGCCACCGTGCAGGCGCTGCTCGGGGCCTCGGCCCGGTCAGCGACCAGCGTCGACGCGTTCTACGCGTCGTTCTCTGCGCGGGTGATCTCGCTGGCCAAGACCCACAATCTCCTGACCGAGGATTACTGGCAGCAGGCGCCCCTGCGCGAGATGCTGATGAACGAGCTCGGGCCCTACAACGACGTCGAGGGCGCCCGCATCCAGCTGGACGGCCCCGCGATCGACCTGATGGGCGACCTCGCGGTCCCGACCGGCATGGCCATCCACGAGCTGACGACCAACGCGGCCAAGCACGGTGCCCTGTCGGTCCCGGAGGGCCGGATCGCGATCCGGTGGGATATCGAGCAGACGCCGGCCGCTCGCATGCTCCACCTCGACTGGACCGAGCGGGGTGGTCCGGCCACGGCGGTGCCGACGCGGAAGGGCTTCGGCTCGACGCTGCTGCAGCGTGTCCTGAAGGTCCAGTGCCAGGCGGACATCGCCTTCGATTTCCAGCCGGCCGGGCTGCACTTCACCATGCGGGCGCCGCTGCCCGAGACGCGCGTCGTCCCGGCGTACTGAGGCGGTCAGGGTTCCGGACCCGGCGCCGCGCTGGTCGCGGGGTGTGCGCTTTCACACAGAAGTGTCTTGCCTTCTGCGGTTCTGATCGAACTTATCGCAGGTGCGAGATTTAGGATGTCGCAGCACAGCGATACGTCTTGCGATGAATAGATTTGCTCCTCTCGTGGCGGCCGCACTGGCCTGGGCCGTGTTCGGTACCTGGGCCGAAGCCCGTCGCTCGTCCTTGCAGAAGGACGTTCCGGCACTCCGCCCGGGGATCGAGGCCGATCTGGCCGCGAGAAACTGTCCGGCCGTCCGGATCGACACGGAGCGTTTCCGTCAGTTCTCGCGCGAGAACCATCTGAACCACGCGGACTTCTTCACGAAGAAGCGCTCGGTCGCCCTGCAGCACGACCTCGACGCGGAACTGGCGCAGCTCCGGGAGCGTCCGGAGGAGGCCTGCGCGCAGATGTGGACCAAGTACGGCGACGACGGCACCGTGCAGCACCTCCTCGTCCGCAAGTAGGCACCGCCTGTCGATCCGGAGCCGCAGGGCGGGTCGACGACGACGACGCTGGCGACCGCGAGGGTGTCAGCGCGGGTGGCGTTCCGGTCGCGTCGGCCTCCCCCGCTGCCCCGGATCCCGGGCCTAGCGATTCGGTTCCGAGTCCGCCCACGTATCGAGAACACGCTTCTCCCGCCGGGCGCGTTGAGAGAATAAAACCCCGTCTCTCGCGCCGATGAACCGCCGACACGCAATATCTCGCGCCCATCCCGCGCGGCGATCGAGATGAAATTCCATATTGGACGCCCGGTTTCGGGGAGAACGTTTTTCCTTCACCGGGCAATTGGGAACGCCGTTTCATTGACGGCGGAAGTCGCAGCCATCAATTCTAGCGGCCTGTTCGGATGTCCGGCCGCGCAACCTCCGCTCTTCGGAGACGGTGCGGTCCGTCATCCCGTCTCACAGCAAGGCATCCGGAATGACACGACCGAGACTCGTCGGGCTGAGCGCCAACGTGCAGCGGCCCTCGAAGACCCGCACGCTGGTGGATGCCGTGCTCCGCGAGGCCAGCGCCCAGGCCTCTCTCGACGCGGAGATCCTCGACTTCGTCGATGCCGGGACCGGCCTCGGCGCCGCCTGGACCCGCGACCAGCTCGCGCCGGCCGCGCGCGGCGTGCTCGCGGCCATCGAGGAGGCGGACGGGCTGATCGTCGGCTCGCCGGTCTACAAGGGCGCCTATACCGGCCTGTTCAAGCACCTGTTCGACCTGGTCGATCCGGGGGCGCTCGCCGGGAAGCCCGTGGCGATCGTGGCCACGGGCGGCGGCGCGCGCCACGCCCTCGTGGTCGAGCACGCGTTCCGGCCGCTCTTCGGCTTCTTCGGGGCGCTCCAGATCCCGACCGCGGTCTACGCCTCCGATCCCGATTTCAGCGACGGCGCGCTGACGGAGGCCGGGGTGCGCGCCCGCGCCCGCGAGGCCGGCGGGCAGCTCGCCGCGCTGCTCGTGCACCGGGCGGCCGCGGCGCCACTCACCCTCGCCGCCGCCGAGTGAGCCGGCCGATGCTCGACCGTCGCGCCCTGCTGGCCGCCCTCGCGGCCCTGCCCCTAGCACCGGCCCTCGCGCCGGCTCTCGTCCCGGGCGCCCGGGCGGCCGAGCCCGGCGTGCTGCGGATCGGCTACCAGAAGAACGGCATCCTGGTCGTCGCCAAGCAGCAGAAGATCATCGAGAAGCGCCTGGAGCCCCTCGGATACGCGGTGCGCTGGGTCGAGTTCTCCTTCGGGCCGCCGCTTCTGGAGGCCCTGTCGCTGGACGGGATCGATCTCGGCCAGACCGGCGACGCCCCGCCGATCTTCGCCCAGGCCGCGCGCTCTAACCTCGTCTACGCGGCCGCCCAGGAGGCCGGCGGCTCCGGCGCCGGGATCCTGCTGCCGAAGGGCTCGGAGATCCGCAGCCTCGCCGAGCTCAAGGGCAAGCGCGTCGCCTTCGCCAAGGCGTCGAGCTCCCACAACCTGACCATCGCGGCGCTGGAGAAGGCCGGCCTGAGCTACGCCGACATCGAGCCGGTGACGCTGGCGCCCGCGGATGCCGCGGCCGCCTTCGCCCGGGGCAGCATCGACGCCTGGACGATCTGGGACCCGTACTTCGCCATCGCCGAGCAGGGGGAGGGCGTGCGCGTGCTGGTGCGCGCCACCGACGTCACCCCGCAGAACAACTTCTTCCTGGCGAGCCGGCCCTTCGCGGAGAGCCGGGCCCCGGTCCTCACCGCGGCGATCGACGCCCTGGGCGAGGTGGCGGCCTGGTGCACGCAGAATCGCGGCGCGGTGGCGGAACTCCTGTCGCAGGGCACCGGCGTGCCGCTGGCCGCGACGCGGCGGGCGGTGGACCGGACCGACTACGTGATCGGACCGATGACCGACCGCGTCGCCGCCGAGCAGCAGCGGGTCGCCGACCGCTTCCACGCCCTGAAGCTGATCCCCAAGCCGATCCGCATCGCCGACGCGGTCTGGACGCCCCCCGCCCGCAACGGCTGAGACCGACCGCAGAGAGCCATGACCGACCGATCGCCCCGCGCGCTGTCCCTGTCATCCGCCGGCGCCCCGAATCGCCGCCTCCTCCTGTCCGCCGGCCTCGGCCTCGCGGCGGCCGCGCTGCTGCGGCCCGCCCGCGCGGCCGGCAGCATCCGGATCGGCTACCAGAAATACGGGTCCCTCGTGCTGCTGAAGGCCCGCGGCACCCTGGAGAAGGCCCTCCAGCCCCTCGGCACCGCGGTGGCGTGGTCCGAGTTCCCGTCCGGCCCGCCGCTCCTGGAGGCGCTGAATGCCGGGGCGATCGATTTCGGCTCGGCCGGCGAGGCGCCGCCGATCTTCGCCCAGGCGGCGAGCCCGGAGCTGCGCTACGTGGCCGCCGAGCCGCCGGCGCCGCGGGGCGAGGCGATCCTCGTGCCCAAGGACAGCCCGATCCGCAGCGTCGCCGACCTGCGCGGCAAGACCGTCGCCCTCAACAAGGGATCGAACGTCCACTACCTGCTGGTGCGCGCTCTGGAGCAGGCGGGCGTCCCCTACGACGCGGTGACGCTCGCCTACCTCGCGCCGGCCGACGCCAACGCCGCCTTCGTGCGCGGCTCCGTCGATGCCTGGGTGATCTGGGACCCGTTCCAGGCCGCCGCCGAGCGCGCCACGGGCGCCCGGGTCCTGGTCGACGGGCGCGGGGTCGACGGGCACGCGCTCGCCCCCAACCGCCAGTTCTACCTGTCCCGGCGCGGCTTCACCGACACCAGTCCCGCGATCGTCTCGGCCGTGCTGCAGGCGATCGGGGAGATCGACGCCTGGGCCGAGGGCCATGCCGACGCCGTGGCGGCGGAACTGGCGCCCTCGGTGGGCATCCCCGCGCCGGTCCTCGCCGTGGCGCTCGGCCGCCTGTCCTACGGCGTCGCGCCCCTCGACGCGGCCGCGATCGCCGACCAGCAGAAGGTCGCCGACAGCTTCCACCGTCTCGGGCTCCTGCCGAAGCCCGTCCGGGTCGCCGACGCGGTCTGGACGCCGCCCGGGCCCGCGGACGCCCTCAAGTCCGAGAAGCGGACGGAGAACCGCTGATGCGCCCCTCGAAGCTCGATCGCCTGCGCGACTCCGCGGTGCCCTGGCTGCTGCCGGCCGCCATCCTGCTCGGCTGGCAGGCCGCGGTCTCGGCCGGCCTCGTCTCCAACCGCTTCATGCCGGCGCCCCTCGACGTGGTCCGGGCCGGCTGGGAGGCCGGGCGGACCGGGGAGCTCTGGACCAATCTCGGCGTCAGCACCCTGCGGGCGCTGGCGGGCTTCGTGATCGGCGGCGGCATCGGCTTCGGGCTCGGCCTCGCCAACGGCCTGTCGCGCCTGTCGGAGCGGCTCACCGACACCTCGGTGCAGATGGTGCGCAACGTGCCCCACCTGTCGCTGATCCCGCTGGTGATCCTGTGGTTCGGCATCGGCGAGGAGGCCAAGCTGTTCCTCGTGGCGCTCGGCGTGTTCTTCCCGATCTACGCCAACACCCTGCACGGCATCCGCTCGGTGGATCCGGGCCTCGTGGAGATGGGCCGGGTCTACGGCATGTCCCGCACCGAGCTGTTCACCCGCGTGGTGCTGCCCGGCGCCCTGCCGTCGATCTTCGTGGGCCTGCGCTACGCGCTGGGCATCATGTGGCTGACGCTGATCGTCGCCGAGACGATCTCGGCTTCGTCGGGGCTCGGCTACATGGCCATGCAGGCCCGGGAGTTCATGCTGGTCGACGTCGTCGTGCTGGCGATCCTGATCTACGCCGCCCTCGGCAAGTTCGCCGACGCCCTGACCCGCCAGCTCGAGCGCGCCTGCCTCGCCTGGAATCCCGCCTACAGGAGCGCCTGATGCTGCTCGACGCCGTCCGCCGCGAGGCGCTTCCCGACCCGGGCACGGACCCGCGCCCGGCGCCCGGCCCCGCCCCGGGGCACAGGCAAGCGGATCTGCCCGCGGATCTGCCCGCGGATTCGCCCCCCTCGCCGCCGGCCCGCGGGATCGCCGTCACCGTCCGCGACCTGGACAAGAGCTTCGACGGCACCGCCGTCATCGAGGGCCTGAACCTGTTCCTGCCGGCCGGCGGGTTCACCGCGGTGGTCGGCCGCTCCGGCTGCGGCAAGAGCACCCTGCTGCGCCTCATCCTCGGGCTCGACACGCCCACGGGCGGGCGGATCGACCTGGAGGGGCCGGAGCGCTCCCCCCGCCGGTCCGAGCCGCCGAAGCGGATCATGTTCCAGGAGCCGCGGCTGCTGCCCTGGGCGCGGGTCGTCGACAACGTCGCGGTCGGCCTGTCGGGGCACGGCTCCCGGGCCGAGCGCCGGGAGCGGGCACTGGCGGCGCTCGCCGAGGTCGGCCTCGCCGACAAGGCCGGGCAGTGGCCCGCCACCCTGTCGGGCGGCCAGCGCCAGCGCGTGGCCCTGGCCCGGGCGCTGGTGAGCCGGCCGGGCCTGCTCGCCCTCGACGAGCCGCTGGGCGCCCTCGACGCCCTGACCCGGATCGGCATGCAGGACCTGATCGAGCGGATCTGGCGGGCGCAGGGGTTCACCGCGCTCCTCGTCACGCACGACGTCACCGAGGCCGTGGCGCTGGCCGACCGCATCCTCGTGGTCGAGGCCGGACGGATCGCCCTCGACCTGCGGGTCGACGTGCCGCGGCCGCGCCGGCGCGGGGATCCGGACCTCGCCCGCCTCGAGGGCCGCATCCTCGATCACCTGCTCGGATCGCAGCCGACCGCCTGAACGCGGGCCGCCGTTTCCCGGAAGCGGCGGCCCGCCCTAGCTCTCGACGATCACCGGATCCGCGCAGTCGGGTCCGGCTTTTCCGCATCCGGCCACCGGGCCGCACAGGAGATTCCGATGACAGCAGCCAATGACGGACGCGCCGACGTCCTCTGGTTCCTGCCGACCCACGGCGACGGCCGCTATCTCGGCGCGCGGGAGGGGGCCCGGGACGTCTCGCTCAGCTATCTCCGGCAGATCGCGCAGGGGGCGGACGAGCTCGGCTATTACGGCGTGCTGCTGCCCACCGGACGCTCCTGCGAGGATTCTTGGATCGTCGCCTCGGCGCTGGCGCCGCTGACCAAGCAGCTGCGCTTCCTCGTGGCGGTGCGGCCGGGCCTGATGGAGCCCTCCGCGGCGGCCCGCATGACCGCGACCCTCGACCGGATCTCGGACGGGCGCCTCCTGATCAACGTCGTCACCGGCGGCGACCCGGTGGAACTCGCCGGCGACGGCGTGTTCCTGTCCCACGACGAACGCTACGCCGTCACCGACGAGTTCCTGACGATCTGGCGCGGCCTGCTCGCGGGCGAGACCGTGACCTTCCGGGGCGATCACCTGCGCACCGAGAACGGCCGGCTGATCTTCCCGCCGGTGCAGAAGCCCTATCCGCCGCTCTATTTCGGCGGCTCGTCGGCGGCCGGCATGGCGGTCGCGGCCGAGCATTGCGACGTCTACCTGACCTGGGGCGAACCCCCGGCCCAGGTCGCCGAGAAGATCGCCGCCGCCCGGGAGGCCGCCGAGGCGAAGGGCAAGACCTTCTCGTACGGCATCCGCCTGCACGTCATCGCCCGCGAGACCGAGGCCGCGGCCTGGGAGGCCGCCGAGCAGCTGATCTCGAAGCTCGACGACGCCACCATCGCCAAGGCGCAGGAGACCCTGAAGCGGCAGGATTCCGTCGGCCAGAGCCGCATGATGGCGCTCCACGGCGGCAGCCGCGACAAGCTCGTGGTGGCGCCGAACCTCTGGGCCGGCGTCGGCCTCGTCCGCGGCGGCGCCGGGACGGCGCTGGTCGGCTCGGCCGACCAGGTCGCCGACCGGATGAAGGAGTACATCGATCTCGGGATCGACCGCTTCATCCTCTCGGGCTACCCGCACCTGGAGGAGGCCTACCGGTTCGCCGAGCTGGTCTTCCCGAAGCTGCCGCTGCGCGCCACGACTGGGCGGCCGGCCGGCAATGCCCGCAACGACGGCCCGTTCGGCGAGATCATCGCCAACGACCTCGTTCCGACCCGCCGCGTCAGCGCGCACTGACCGGCGGCCCCGCCGGCACGGGGCATGGCTGATCTGCGTTCGGGCAGCCCGGGCGTCATGGTCATGCCATCCTTGGCGCCCATCCGCACCGCCCATCGCCGCGCGACCCGCTCGCGCGGCCTGGACGAGCGTAGGATTTCGATGACTTCGACCAAGACGGCCCTCCTGGCCATCGGTCTGTGCCTCGGCCCCGCCGCGGCCTTCGCGGAGCAATCCCCAGCCCGGGAAGCCCTCAAGCAGTACTGCACCGGCGACTACATGGATTTCTGCAGCGCCTACGCGCCGGGTGGCCCGGAGGTCGAGGCCTGCTTCAAGGCCAACCTGAAGAAGCTCTCCCCGAACTGCTCGGCGGCGATCACCGCCTACAAGAAGGAGCAGCGGGCGACCAAGCGCGTCAGCGAGGCGCGCTGAGGGCCGAAGGCCCGTCGCGGCGGCCGCGACCCGGGAGCCCCCGACGGCGCGGCGGATCGGCCGATCCGCCGCGCGATCCACCGCGGCGATCCCACAATGCTGCCGCGCAGAAGCGGCCTGCACGATAATTTAAGCCGGCACCTGCCATCGGTTGAGAACTGGCGTGGCCAAGGTCAGGTCCTGCGATTCGGCGACGATCCGTGCACGTGATCGCACGGGATCTGCCCTGGGATCTGCGATCTCCGCGCCCATCGGGATTTCGAGACGCGGGTACCGTGCCGATGACGACAACCGACCTGACGTCCGCCGGGACCGCATCCCCGGCCGGCGGCCGCGCGGCGATCCTGCGCGGGGCCCGCATCGGAGCGGCGGCGGCCGTCACCGTGATGGTGCTGCTCCTCGACCTCATCAGCTACTCCCAGCTCATCTTCTCGGGGCCGCTGGTGGAGAGCCGCGCGGCCGGCCTGTCGGCGCTGCTCGCGGCCTACGTGCTGGGCAGCCTCGTCTTCATCGCGCTGCGCCGCACCGCGCGGATCTCGCTGTCCTTCATCGGCGCGGCCGCGATCGTGCAGGCGGCGATCGCCGCGGCGGTCGCCGGGCAGCTCGAGGCCGCGGGCGTCACCGATCCGGAGACGGTCGGCCAGCTCGTGCTCGTCGCCTGCGGCGTCTCGACCTTCGCCACCGGCGTGATCTTCGCGTTGCTCGGCACCCTGCGGGCCTCCCTGCTGGTGCAGCTCCTGCCCTACCCGGTGCTCGCCGGCTTCCTCGGCGGCGTCGGCCTGCTGTTCCTGCGCAGCGGCATGCAGATCGGCGGCCATGTCGACGACCCGCTCGCGGCCCTGCTCCACGCCGTCGATCCGGCGAACCTCGATCCGGGCCGGATCGATGCCGGGGCGCTCGCGCGCATCGCCCTGACCCTCGTGATCGGGTTCTGCGCCTTCTACCTCCCCCGGATCGTTCGACACTGGGGGACCTACCCGACGGTGATCCTGTCGAGCCTCGCGGTGGTCCATCTCGGGCTGGCCTGGACGGGCACCAGCGTCGCCGCCGGGCAGGCATCGGGATGGCTGATCGAGCCGCTGCCGACGGGCACGCTGCTGCGGCCGCCCGCCATCGGCAGCCTGACGGCCTTCGATCCGCACCTGCTCCTGCCGATCTGGCCCAAGATCGCCACCCTGGTCGTCGTGGCGGTGATCATCCAGATCCTCTACGTGGTGAGCGTCGAGCTGGAGATCCGGCGCGACCTCGACATCGACCGGATGTTCGTCGCCTCGGGCGCCACCAACTTGGTCGGCAGCGTGTTCGGCAGCTCCGCGATGGGCTTCGGCCGGACCTCGACGCTGCTGCTGCACAACATCGGCGGCGGCCACTGGCTCGGCTGGTGGCTGACCCTCGCGGTCATGGCGGCGCTCCTCATCGTCGGCGCGAGCCCCCTGGCGCTGCTGCCCCGCCCGCTGGCCGGCGGCGCCCTGATCGCCATCGGCATCGGGCTCCTGTTCAACCTCGGCGTCGCCAGCCGGACCCTGCCGGGCTGGGAGATCGCCATCGCGCTGGTCGTGTGCACCGCCACCGCGTATTTCGGGGCCACCACGGGCTTCCTCGTCGGCGTCCTGCTGGCGATCCTGATCTTCGGGGTCCAGTACGGGCAGATCGGCGCGATCCGCCGGTCGCTCTCCGGGGCGGACCGGCGCAGCAGCGTGATCCGCGGCCCCGACGCCGCCGCGCGGCTCGAGGCGGCCGGCGACCGGACCCGGATCTACACCCTGCAGGGCTACCTGTTCTTCCTCAACGCGCAGGCGATCTTCCGCCGGGCCGCCGCGGAGGCCGGGGATCTGCGCGTGCTGATCCTGGATTTCCGCGAGACCGTGGGACTCGACAGCTCGGCGCTGATCGCGTTCCGCAAGGTCGGCCAGCTCGCCGAGCAGCGGCGCTTCGAGGTGCTGCTGGTCCACGTGGATCCGGTCGCGCGCCTGCTGATCACCCGCAACGGCCTCACCGCCGACCCGCGTGTCCGGATCCTCGACACGCTGGACGAGGCCCTACGCGCCGCCGAGGCGACGCTCCTGGCGGAGGCCGGCGGCGCCGGCCCGGGGGAAATCGCCGTCTTCGCCCGGCACATGGCCGACCGGCTCGGCAGCACGTTCGGCCCGGACGACTTCGCGCCCTACCTGACGGTCCGCGAGCTCGCGGCGGGCGCGGCGCTGATGCGCCAGGGGGAGGCGGCCGATGCCCTCTACTTCCTGGAGCAGGGCCTCGTCTCCATCGAGATGGAGGTCCCCGGTCGCGGCAACCTGCGCCTGCGCACCACCACGGCCGGCACCGTGATCGGCGAGATCGCGCTGGTCCAGGGCGGGCGGCGCACCGCCACCGCCGTCGCCGAGAGCCCCTGCCGGGTGGTCGTCATCGACCGTGCCGCCCTCGCGCGGATGGAGCGGGAGCGCCCGGACCTCGCGCTCGCCTTCCAGCGCTTCCTGATCCTGGAACTGGCCGGCAAGGTCTCCGACACGAACCGGCTGCTCGAGGCCGAGATGCAGTGAGGCGCCCGGCGGCGCCCGCTCTCCCGGTCAGGGGTCAGGCCGCCGCCAGCACCACGGCGAGCCCGAGATGGGTGACTTGGTGCAGGAACTGGTCGATGCCGATCAGCCACCAGAACCGGGCGTCCGTGGGCGGCAGGCTCGTCCGCCGACCGACCAGCACCTTGCCGCGATCGATCCCCGTGTGGATCGCGAAATCGACGAGCGCCAGCCACCACAGGGCCGGCTTCACCGCCAGCGCGATCAGCAGCGTGCCGAGGCCGTGCAGGCCGGTATGGGCGCAGAGGGGGGCGAGCCAGGCGGACGACCGCTGCTTGCCCTGCGCCATCCAGTTGGTCTGAAAGAAGAAGTCCGCCGCGAGGTGCTTCACGGCGAACGCCAGGACCAGCAGCGCGAAGGCACCCACCGGGACGAGCGTATCGACGGACGGCATCGCGGCGCTGGCTCTCCTGCCGCGATCCTGCGGGGACGGGTTCGGCCGCGCGCACCGCGCGCCGAATCGAGGAAGCGCCAGCATACACGCGCCGACGGACCCTGGCGCGACCGGAAATCCGGCGCGGCCGCCGGCCCGATCCCGGGCGTGGCACCGTGAAATGCAGAATCCGGAACGATTTCTCGCCCCGCGCCGGGGCGAACGTCCAGATCTTTCATCTATTCTCTCGAACGGATGTCGATATTTCGAGTTTTAATAATTCCAATCCATGAAGATAGTCGTTGTTACACAGAAGAGCCGCGTGTTACGCGTCCCGCCCGCACGCGCCGTGCCGATGGGACATTGTGAGCGGGACAGTGGCGACCTGGAACAGCGACGCCGGTCCCTCCGGCCACGGGATCGCCGCGGTCCCGCCGGGCCGGCCCGGCCGCCCTCCGCCCGGCGGGTCATGGAACCTCGCGGCGTTCGAGCGCCATCGCGCCGCCTATCTGGCGCGGGCGCGCCGCATCCTCGGCTGCCCGGCCCAGGCGGAGGACGTGGTCCAGGACGTGCTGCTCCGGCTGATCGCCGATCCGCCCCCAGCCGAGACCGCGATCCAGGCCGCTTATGTCGGGCGGATGGTGCGCAACCTCGCCCTCGACCGGGCGCGGCGGCAGGGCCTCGAGCGGCGCCTGTTCACCGGCCTCGACGCCGCGCCGGACCCGGCCGATCCCGGCACCGGGACCCCCGAGGCGGCCGCGGCGTCGCGGGAATCCCTGCGGCAGGTGGAGGCCGCGGTGGCCGAGCTGCCGGAGCCGGTGCGCACGGCCTTCCAGCTCCACCGGGTCGAGGGCGTGCCGCAGATCGAGATCGCGGCCCGGCTCGGGGTCTCGCGCGCCCTGGTGTGCGGCCTCGTGCGCCGCGGCCACCTGCACTGCCTCGCGGCCCTCGACCGGCGCTGCGCCGCCTGCCCGGCGCGCGCCGAGGCCCCAGGCCGGCAGCGGCGCCGGACCGCGCCCGTCGGCCAGGACCTCGGCCGCGGCCCGGCGCAGGCGATCGTTAGCCCGCCGGCGACGGGCCCGTAGGCGGGGGCGGGGGTATCACCGGACGCTCACCCCTGTTCGCGGAGGGCGGTCTAGGCGGGCACCGCGGGAGGCCGCGGCACGGCGTCGGCGGCGGCCGCCCCCGGCACCCAGAGCCGGTCGCGCACGAAGTGCTCGCGCGACAGCGCGACCAGGGCCGCGCGCTTGTGGGGGAAGTCGACGGTCGCGATCGTCGCGAAGCCGGAGCCGTGGAGGTTCCGGATCTGCTGGGCGTGATCGGCCCGCGGCTCGCCGACGACGCGCTGCGTGCGCGGCTCGTCGAGGAACAGGTAGTGCATCAGCGACGGCAGCCAGGCCGAGAGCGCGGGCCGCCCGCGCACGGACGCGTCGCCGATCGCGACGTGCCAGCCGCGGTCGTAGGGGCCGGCCTCGTAGAGCGGCCCGAGGCGGCTCTCCCGCGCCCAGTACAGCTCGAAATAGCCGAACGGCCTGCCGTCGAGGCAGCCGAACAGCGGCAGGGTCGCGGGGTCGGCCTGGAGCCCGGCAATGTAGGCGGCGTGCGCCTCCAGGGTACCGGTCTCCTGCCAGATCGCGGCGATGCGGGGGTCGTTCATCCAGGTCGAGAACAGGGCGACGTCGCCGGGCTCCGTCATCGTGCGGAAGCTCAGACGCCGATCGAGCCACGGGATCGCCCGCGCGTAGACCGTGCCGGCGGGCGTCCGGGGCCGCAGCGGGTGGCGGCGGCCGGCCGTGGCGGTGAACAGCTCGGGGAAGGGCGGCCGGGTCCGCGGGAGCCAGCGGGCGGCGCATTGCCAGAGGAGCCCCGGCAGGATCTCGACCCCGTCGCCGTCACCGAGGGCCCGGGCCGCGCCGAGGTCGAGCAGCCGTCCGGACGTCGCCGGATCGGCCGCGACGACGATGCGCAGGACCTGCATGTCCTGGGCGGTCAGCGCCTCGGCGCGCGCCAGGATCGCCTCCGCGGCCGCCGCCGGCGCGACCGGCTCGGCGAGGCGGATCACCGGCACTTCGCGGGTCCCCTCCAGGGTGAGGGACACCGGCGCGGCGTCCCGCGCGGTTTCCCGCGCCCCGTCATCGCGCGGCTTCGGGGGATGCGCCCCCGCGTCGCGCATCCGCTGGCTCGAAGCGTCCGTCATCCGTCCTCCGCGCGTCGCCGGCACCTCCGCGTCGCCGGCACCTCCCTGACGGATGGGCCCGTCCGGCGTTCAGAGGTTTCGTGCGGGCGCCATCCGCCGGCACCGGGTGTGACAGCATGAACGGCGCCCCGCCTCAACCGTCACTCCGTCGAAGCCCGAGCGGCGCAGGAGCGAGCGGATGGACAGGCACGGCCAGGAGGCGGGCGCGGACACGGCTGCGGAGGCAGGTCCGGGCACGGCCGGGGACACGGCCGGGGACGCAGCCAGGGACATCGCCGAGGCCCGGGCGCCGTCCCCCGCGCGAGCCTCCGCTCGGACGGCCGCCTGACATGCAGGCGCCCGAACCGACCTTCGAGACCCTGCGCGACGCCCATGTGGCCGCGCTCACCGGCTCCCTGATCGACGGCGTCGAGCACGGCCCCGGGGGCGCCGGCTACGTCTGGTCGCGCAGCATCCCGGACCCGACCGTGAACTTCGCCTTCGGCGTGCACCGTCCCGACCAGTTCGCCTGGGCGGGCGCGGCCGCCCTCGGGCGCGCGCGGGCGCCGGCCTTCCTGGCCCGGGACGACGGCGAGATCGCGCTGCTGCGCGCCCTGTTCGAGCCCGCGATCCTCTACCCGGCGCGCTGGATGGTGGCGCGGGAGCTTCCGGCGCCGGCCCCGGCCGGCAGCGCCGTCACCGTGCAGGCGACGCCCGCGCCGGGGCCGGATTTCGAGAGGGTCTTCGCCTACCTGTCCGACGCGCCGGGCGTGCGGACGCATCTGCGCCGCTACTACATCCCGGCGCTGCGCGCGGCCCGGGGCCGGCACGGCCTCGTGACCCTGCACCTCGTCCTGCGCGACGCCGCCGGCCCGGCGGCCTGCGCCAGCCTCTACCTGCGCGGCGAGACGGCGGGCCTGTACAATGTCAGCACGCGGGCCGACCGGCAGCGCCGCGGCCTCGGCACCGCCGTGACGGTCGCGGCCCTGCGCGAGGCGCGGGCGCGGGGGGCGGTTCAGGTCTTCCTGCAATGCCCGGCCGACGGCAGGACCGAGGCCCTCTACGCGCGGGCAGGCTTCCGGACGGCCTGCGCGCCGACCCTGCTGTGCACGACCCCGCCCTGATCCGGACCCACTCAGAACGGCTCCGCGCCGTACCCGTCGGGCGTGAGGCCGAGGACGAACCCGATCTCCGCATCCGCGTCGCGCAGGACGAGCGCGCTGGCCGGGCCGGTCACGACCTTGCCCCGTCCCTCGATCCGGGCGCCGTAGCGACCGCGGGGTTCGAGGGCGGCCAGCGCCGCGAGGGCACGGCGCACCGCCCGCGGGTGGCGGACGCCGTTCTCGTCGCGCCAAGCCGCCTCCTCGCCGGGCCACAGCCGCCGGGGCAGGTGCTGCACGCCGGCGCGCGCGGGCGGCCGCAGGGCCGCGGCGAGGCGCGCGTGGAGCCTCACGGCCGGCCGATCCAGGCGGCGCGCAGGATCCGCAGGGGCGCGGCCGGCACGGGCCTCCGGACGGGCGCGAGCGGGAGCGCATCGAGCACCACCGCGCCGGCGAGCGCCGCGGCCAGGGGCGCGTAGTCGGCCAGATGCACGCCGTCCCGGTGGAGGTTCGGACCGGCGAGGCCGCCGGTGCCGGATCGCCACGGCGCGAACGGGTCGAAGAAGGTGCGGCCCCCCGCGGCGCAGAGTGCCGCGAGGCGATCCGAGAAGACCGCGACGGCGGCGGGATCGCGCCCGGTCGCCCCGGCACCGATCGGCGGGATCGCGGCGACGAAGACCTGCGCGGCCCAGGCCTCCAGGCGGCGCAGGATGTCCCGGACATCGGCCTCGAACCGGTCGACCACCCGGGCCCGCTCGGGATGGCGCCAGCGCTGGATGTCGTTGGTGCCGATGATCAGCACCGCGGCCGCGCAGCGGACCGGGACGCGCAGCGCCGCGAGCTGGCGGCCGCAATCGGCCGCGGTGCTGCCGCCGACCGCGACGTTGATGCAGGGCCGGCCGCCGAGATCCGGCGCGCCGACGAGCTCCGCGTGGGAATTGCCGGCGAGCAGCACGCTGCCGGGCGCGGCCGCCCGGAGGGCCGCGCGGATGCCGGGACGCCGCTCGGCGAAGCGGTGCCCGACGATCCGCCCGTGCCGCCAGTGCCGGGCCGCATTCTCGATCCAGTGGGCGCCCATGGCTGTCCTGATCAGGCGTGAGGGAGCGGCCGCTCCCGGACGGCCGGGACCGGAGGATGACGGGCGCGGGCCGGTCCGCGGCCCGGATACAGAAAACGACAGGTCACGCGCGGCCGAACGACTTGCCGCCACGCGACGGATCACCGGATAAACTTCACAGAAACACGCGTTGATATGATCCCGTACATCGGATCATCTTCACCTCGTATATGTGGGAAAAAATCACACGTCAATCGCGGCGCGGACGCGATCGGGCGCATGTGCCGGGCCGGACACCTTCCGGCGGCCGCGGCGCCGCGCTACCTCGGGACTCGCGGGGCGCCGTCGGCCGCCCGGGAGCGGCGGGGAGCCAGGATGGCGAGCGCGATGATCAGGGACCGGGTCTTCATCGTCACGGGCGCGGGCTCGGGCCTCGGGGAGGCGACGGCGCGGGGCCTCGCGGCGGCGGGGGCGCGGGTGGTCGTGGCCGACATCGCCCGGGAGGCCGGTGCCCGGGTGGCGGCGGACCTCGGGGCGCAGGCCCGCTTCGCCGAGACGGACGTCACCCGCGAGGCGGACGGCGCGGCGGCGGTCCGGACGGCGCTCGACGCGTTCGGGCACCTCCACGGGCTGGTGAACTGCGCCGGCATCGCGCCGGGGGAGAAGGTGGTCGGCCGCGACGGGCCGCACCGGCTCGAGACCTTCGCGCGGGCGGTCTCGGTCAACCTCGTCGGCACGTTCAACATGATCCGGCTGGCCGCCGACGCCATCGCCCGCGAGGCGCCGGACGCGGCCGGCGCCCGGGGCGTGATCGTGAACACCGCCTCGATCGCGGCCTTCGACGGCCAGATCGGGCAGGCCGCCTACGCGGCCTCGAAGGGCGGGGTGGTGTCGATGACCCTGCCGATCGCCCGGGAGCTCGCCCGGCACGGCATCCGGGTGGTCACCATCGCGCCCGGCATCTTCGAGACCCCGATGATGGCGGGCCTGCCCCAGGACGTGCAGGACACGCTCGGCCAGAACGTGCCGTTTCCGCCGCGCCTCGGCCGCCCGTCGGAATACGCGGACCTCGTCCGCCACATCTGCGAGAACCCGATGCTGAACGGCGAGACGATCCGGCTCGACGGGGCGCTGCGGATGCCGCCGCGCTGACGGCTCAGCCGATCGACACGCTGGTCAGCACCTCGGCGGCGCGGCGGACCTCGGCGGCGATCATCTCCTCGCTCGGGCCGTCGATCGGCAGATCCGACAGGATCGCCGCCACGTCGCGCTTCACGTCCTCGCGGATCTCCGGGTTTTCCTCGGAGAGCCGCCCGATCAGGACGCCGAGCACGATCTCCAGGGCGGACAGCTTGGCGTGCAGGCGGGTGAACTCGTCCAGCGGCTCGGGCTCGTGCGCGGTCATGGCCTGCTCCATCGGGGGGACGTCCGCCGTCCCCGAGGGGCGCGCCGGATCGCCCGCGTGTCATACAGGGGCGCCGGCCGTCCGTCTCGCCGGGCCGTCGACCCCGCGCGGCCCCGGGCGCCGACCCGGCCCCGCCCGGGCGACGGGACCCGAATTTTTTCCCGATCGCGGGCAACCGGATTTCCGGACCCGACGTTTCACGCATCCGTGAACGAACCCGCGAAGGGACACACCGCCATGATCACCCGTCTCACCGCCGCAGCCGGCCTCCTCGCCCTCTCCACCGGCCTCGCCCTGGCCCAGACGCCCACCGCGACGCCCGCCGAGCCGGCCACGAAGGCCGACAGCAACATGAAGGAGTGGCAGGTCGCCAAGGTCGCCAAGGTCGGCCTCGCCCAGGCGCTGGCCACCGCCGAGTCGCAGGGCGACGAGAAGGGCGGCCGCGCCATCGACGCCGATTTCGAGAAGGCCGGCAGCAAGGATCCGGCCCACTACGCGATCAAGGTCGTCTACCCGAGCGGCAAGCTCGTCGAGTACGGCATCAACGCCGATACCGGCGCCCTCTACAAGACCGAGAACCAGCCGTTCGAGCGCTACTTCACCCGGCTGAAGGCCTCCGACTTCCAGAACGCCAAGACCTCGCTGAAGGACGCGCTGGCCATCGCCGAGCAGAAGGCCGGCGGCGGCAAGGCCTACGAGGCCGAGGTCGAGAAGGACGGCTCCTCGGTCCAGTACGAGATCAAGGTCGCCGGCGCCGACAAGGAGCAGGAGGTCAAGGTCGGACCGGACGGCAAGGTCCTGAACTGAGATCTAGGGCTGCGGCGGAAGGCTGCCGCAGCCCGCTCCGTCCTTGCGAGCGGAGCGAAGCAATCCAGGCAGCGCCACGCTCATCCAGGGCGCGCTGCCCTGGGTCACTTCGCTCCGCTCGCGATGACGCCTGGGCCCGTTCGGTTGCTGCATCCTGTCGCTCCACCGTCCGGGGAGCCGTGAAGCCCTCACGGCGCTTCCCCCTTGCGATGCGGCCCGAGGGGCCGCGAACGGGGAGGGCGGCATGGACGCCGGCGCGCAGGACACCGACGGCCATCTCGGCCGCCCCCACACCCGTGTCGAGGGAGCCGACAAGGTCACCGGCCGGGCCCTCTACAGCTCCGACCTCACCGGCCCGGACCGCGACACGGCCCACGCGGCCCTGGTGACCAGCACCATCGCCCGGGGCCGCATCACCGGGTTCGACCTCGCGGCGGCCGAGCGGGTGCCGGGACTCCTCCGGATCTTCACCCACCGGGACTTCGCGGGCGCGGTGGCGCCGGTGAAGCACCTGATGGCCGGCGGGTACGCCAACAGCTCGCACCGTCCGCTCGATTCCGACGCCGTCGCCTATGCCGGTCAGATCGTGGCCCTCGTGGTCGCCGAGAGTCAGGCGGCCGCCGAAGCGGCGGCCGGTGCGGTGAAGGTCGCCTACGCGGAGGAGCCCGCCGCCGGCGGCTTCGACGCCCCCGGGGCCGAGACCGTGCGCCTCGCCGACCTGAAGCCCCACCACGCGGACATCGCCCGGGGCGACGCCGAGGCGGGTCTGCGGGAGGCCACCGTCCGGGTCGAAGCGCGCTACGCGACGCCGGTCCAGCACCACAACCCGATCGAGCTGTTCACCACCCGGGCCGCCTGGGACGGCGAAAGGCTCACCGTCCACGAGCCGACCCGCTACGTCGGCGCCGTGCAGCACGGGCTCGCGGCGCAGCTCGGGCTCGATCCCGCGCAGGTGCGGGTGGTGGCGGGGCTGATCGGCGGCCATTTCGGCTCGAAATTCGCCCTGTCGCAGCACACGGCCCTGGTCGCCCTGGCGGCCAAGCGCCTCGGCCGGCCGGTCTCGCTGGTGCCCAGCCGGCGACAGTGCTTCACCATCGCCAATTATCGGCCGGAATCGCGCCACCGCATCCGACTCGGCGCCGACCGGACGGGCCGGTTCACCGCCCTGGTCCACGAGGCCGAGACCGTGACGTCGCGCTTCGATCCCTTCGTCATGGAGGGCGCGGAGGTGACGGCGAGCCTCTACGCCTGCCCGAACATCCGCACCGAGGAGCGGGCCGTGCGGGTCGATCGCAACACGCCGGGGCCGATGCGGGCGCCCCCGGAGGTGCCGTTCCTGTTCGCCCTGGAGAGCGCCGTCGACGAGATGGCGGTCGCGCTCGGCATGGACCCGATCGCGCTGCGCCGCCTCAACGACACGGCGGTCGATCCGGTCTCCGGAAAACCGTTCTCGACCCGGCCGCTGATGGCCTGCTTCGACGCCGGCGCGAAGGCCTTCGGCTGGTCGCGCCGGGTGCCGCGCCCGGGCGCGATGCGCGACGGGCCCTGGCGGGTGGGTCTCGGCTGCGCGACTTCGGTGCGGCCCACCAAGATCGCGGCCGCGACCCTGCGGGTCCGGCTCGGCCCGGACGGCGCCGCGGAGGTCGCCTGCGCGCACCACGAGATCGGCAACGGCATCACCACGCTGCTGGCGATGGGCGCGGCGGACGGTCTCGGCGTGCCGGTGGAGCGGGTCACCGCCCGGCTCGGCGACACCGACCTGCCGGCGGCGGGGATCTCGGGCGGGTCGAGCACGACCACCAGCCTGATGAGCGCCCTGGCGCTCGGCTGCCGCCAGATCCGCGAGAGCCTGGCGCAGGCCGCGACCGGGCAGGGCGGGCGCCTCGCCGGCCGCGATCCGGGCAGCCTGCGCCTCGCGGGCGACCGGCTCGCGGCGCCGGACGGGGCCGGGATCGCGCTCGGCGAGGTCGTCGGCCCGGAAGGCGTCGAGACGGTCGCGGAGTTCGTGCCCGAGGGCGGCGACCGGGAGAAGGCGCTCGCGGGCCTGCGGCAGGGCCAAATCGGGCTCGCCCTCGGTGGGGGCGGGAAGGCCGTCTCCTGGGGCTTCGGCGCGCAGTTCGCCGAGGTCCACGTCCACGCCGAGACCGGGGAGATCCGCGTCGCCCGGCTCACCGGCGCCTTCGCGGCGGGGCGCATCCTCAACCCGCTGACCGCGCGGAGTCAGCTCACGGGCGGGATGATCTGGGGCCTCGGCTCGGCGCTGCTCGAAGAGACGGTGGTGGACGGCGCCGCCTACCGCAACCCGGATCTCGCCGAGTACCTCGTCCCCACGGCGGCCGACGCGCCGGAGGTGGAGGCGCTGCTGGTGCCCGATCCCGACGATCAGGTCGACGCGCTGGGCCTGAAGGGCCTGGGCGAGCTCGGGATCATTGGGGTGAACGCGGCCATCGCCAACGCGATCCACCACGCCACCGGCCGCCGGATCCGCAGCCTGCCGATCCGGCTGGAGGACGTGGCGTGAGGGGCCGACTCTCCTCCCCCTTGCGGGGAGGAGTTTGGGGATCGCAGATCCCGCGTGGGGGTGGGGCCGGAAAGGGCTCGGCGGTTCCTTCTGAACCACCCCCACCCCTAACCCCTCCCCGCAAGGGGGAGGGGAATATCGGACGCGCTTGCCCGCCGCCTACTCCATCGTCGGCGCGAGCTTCTTCACGCTTGCCACGTCCTCGCCGAGCCACGCCGCGTTCTTGGCGGTGCCGTCGAAGGTCGCACTCGTCTTGAACAGCTCGTACTTGCCCTCCAGCGCGTAGGGCTTCGAGCGCGACAGCAGCTCGGCCACCGTGGCCTTGTCCATCGGCTTGAAGGTCTTCACCGCCTCGAAGGCCTGGTCGAGGTCGCGCTGGTTCTGGATGCCGGTGATCACCACCGAGACCGGCAGGTTCAGCGAGAAGTGCAGGTACTCGAGCGGCTTGATCGGCGCGTCCGCCTTCAGGATCACCCCGTCGCCGAAGGTCTTCATGGCGAGCGGCGCGATGCCGTTCTGCACGAGATAGGGCAGGACGAGGTGGCTGAACGAGCGGAAATGCGCGTCCATCACGTTGACCGGCATCTGCACGGCATCGAAGTGGAAGCCGCGCTCGGCGGCGACCTCCAGCATCTGCAGGTGGATGCGCGGGTCCTTGTGGCCGGTGAAGCCGATGTAGCGCAGCTTGCCCTGCTTCTTCGCCTCCAGGAAGCCCTCCATGGCGCCGCCCTCGGCGAAGACCCGGTCCGGGTCGTCGTAGCGCAGGATCTCGTGGTGCTGGACGAGGTCGATCCGGTCCGTGCGCAGGCGCAGGAGCGACTGGTCGATCTGCTTGAGCGCCTCCTCCTTGGTCCGCCCGTCCATCTTGGACATCAGGAAGACCTTGTCGCGGTAGCCGCCCTGGGCCAGGGCCGCGCCCATGCGCAGCTCGGAGCGCCCCTCGTTGTAGTCCCAGCAATTGTCCATGAAGGTGATGCCGCGGTCGATCCCGGCATGGATCAGCCGCGTCGCCTCGTCGTCCGTCACGGCGCTCTTGCCGAGATGGAACCCGCCCATGCCGATCGCCGAGATCTTTTCGGAGCTCTTCCCGAACGACCGGTAGAGCATCTCGCCCCGGCGCTCGCCGGGATCGGTGACGAAGGGCAGGTCCGCGGGGTCCTGCGGGCGGTTGCCGGGGAGGACGGGGGCGTTCACGGCCGCACCCGCGCTGCCGGCGCCCGCGAGGCCCGCACCGAGCACGGCGCCCTGGAGGAAGCTGCGGCGTTCCATCGGCTGTCTCCGTTCGAGGATGTCCTAGTGAGGGGAGGTAATGCGTCGGGCCGCGTCATCGTTCGGTCCCCGTGGCGAGGCGTCCCGCCGCGTGGAGCAGGCGCAGGGCGGCGCAGGCGGCGCCGTAGCCGTTGTCGATGTTGACCACCGTGATGCCCGGCGCGCAGCTCGCCAGCACGGCGTCGAGGGCGGCGCGCCCGCCCGTGGCGACACCGTAGCCCACGGAGGTCGGGACCGCGATCACCGCGCCCGCCACGAGGCCGCCGACGACGCTGGGCAAAGCCGCGTCCATGCCGGCGGCGACGATCACCACCGGGTGCGCCCGGATCTCCTCGATCCGCGACGTCAGCCGCCACAGGCCGGCGACGCCGACATCGGCGAAGAGCGAGGCCGCCCGCCCGGCATAGGCCAGCACCCGCAGCGCCTCGCGGGCGACGGGTACGTCCGAGGTGCCGGCCGCCACCACCGCGACCCGGGCCCGGCCGGTGATCCGGGGGGCCTCGCCGAACACCGCCGTGCGCGAGACCGGGCAGTAATCGAGCCGCGCGGCGTCCCGGAGCCGGTCGCGCTTCTCCGGGTCGAGGCGGGTGAGGAGCAGCGAGGCGCCGCGCGCCCGGGCGGCCTCCAGGATCGCGTCGATCTGCTCCGGGCTCTTGCCGGCGCAGAAGATCGCCTCCTCCAGCCCGATCCGCTCGGGCCGGGCGAAATCGAGGGTGAACTCTTCGGAGATGCTCACGCCCGGGCCTCCCGCGGCTCGACCAGGAAGGCGCTGCCGACCCGGTAGGGGGCGAAGCGGACCGGGCCGGCGAGACGGGCCGGCGCCATGTCCCGGATGCCCGCCCCGAGCGTCTCGCGACCCTCGGCGTCGAGGGCGGCGAGGCTCGCCGGATCGAGTTCCACCACCACGCCCTCGGCGCGGACCCGACAGCGGACGGCCCGTCCGGCGCCGTCGGTCGCCAGCGCTCCGCCGACCAGCCGCTCGACCGCGTGAATGAAGGTCAGGGTCTCCGGCTCGATGGCGATGCCGGTCTCGACCCGGCTCGACAGGCAGGGCGCGGCCGGCAATTCCGCCACGGCCCCGAGGCCGAGGTCGCGGGCGAGCGCCCGGACCGACGCCTTGTCGAACCCGGCCTCCACGTAGGGGTGGCGCACGCCGTGCTCCCGGGCGGCGTCGAGGCCGGGGCGGTACTCGCCGAGGTCGTCGCGGTTCGCGCCCGACAGGATCTGGCGGTCGGTGACGCGCCGGACCGCGCCGTAGAGGTTGGTCTTGCAGAAGAAGCAGCGGTTGACCGGGTTTGCCCGATAGGCCGGGTCGGCGAACTCGCCGGCCTCGATCACCCGTAAGGACCAGCCCTCGCGGGCGCCCTCGGCGCGCACGCGCGCGGTCGCTTCCTCCGGCACCGCCGGCGAGACCGCGTGGACCACCAGAGTAGCGCTTGGCGCCAGCCGGTGGGCGAGGGTGGCGAGCGTCAGGCTGTCGACCCCGCCGCTCACCGCCACCGCGACGGGGCCGAGCCCGGCGAGGACGGATTCCAGATGCTGGCGCGTCACCGCTCCTCCTGCTCCTGTTCCAGGGCGAGGCGCTCGGCCTCGCGGCGTAGGGCGGCCCGGGCCGCGTGGTCCGGACGGTCGCGGGCGTCGTCGGCCTCGGCCTTGGCGGTGCGCCCGCCCGGCCGCGCCACGATCTTCACGCGAACCGACCGGCCGTCGTGCTCGACCGTGCGGGCGGCGCGCGCGAGCACCGCGCCCTCCACGGGGTGGTAACGCAGGCCGATGGTCGTGGTCTCCCGGAAGCAGGCCGCGACCGCCGCCTCCAGGCTCTCCGGACGGACCAGGACCTGGATCCGGGCCATCATCCGGCCCTTCTTGCCGATGACCGGCATCTGCACGACGTCCACGATGCCGGGCTCGGCGCGGAGCCGGTCGAGGCCCGTGGCGAGATCCTCGCCGGACTGGTCGTCGACCTCGAAGGCGATCACCGCGAGATCCCGCCGGCCCGGGCGGGACGCGGCGCCGTCCTCCAGCACGAGGGCGCGCAGGCAGTTGCTCAGGCCCGGCAGGACCTTGATGCCGAAGCCGATGCCGGTGCGCCCGAGGATCCCCCGGGGGCGACCGCGCCCGGGATCGTCGCCGCAGAGGTGGCGCAGGATCGCCGCGCCGGTGGGGGTGACGCGCTCGCCGGGGATCCCGTCGTCGAGGGTCGCGAAGCCCGCCAGCAGAAGCGTCGTGGCGGGGGCCGGGACGGGGAGGGGACCGTGCTGGGTCCGCACCCGGCCGGAGCCCAGCGGCAGGGCCGAGACGCTCCAGCTGCGCGCCTCCAGGGCGGCGATCAGGTGGGCGGCGGCGACGATGTCGGCGATCGAGTCGGCGGCGCCGACCTCGTGGAACGCCACCGCGTCGACCGCGATGCCGTGGACGCGGGCTTCCGCCGCGGCCAGATGCCCGAAGATGCCGAGCGCGTGCGCCCGCACCGCCGGCGCGAGATCCGCCGCCTCCAGCGCGGCGCGGATCTCCGACCAGGGACGGTGGCCGTAGTTGTGGGCATGATCGTGGCCGTGATCGTGGCCGTGAGCATGCGGATGGTCGTGCTGCCCGGTATGCGCGTGCCGGTGCGGCGCGGGCCCGGGCTCCGCCCCGGGCGCCGACACGGTGAAGCGCGCGCCGCTGAGGATCCCATCGTTGTGCGCGCTGACCGCGCAGGCGATGCGCGCGTCGACCGCCCGGACGCTGGCGGACACGCCGGCCCGATGCTCGGGGAAGGCGTCCAGCAGGGCGGCGGCGAACATGTCGCCGGCGACGCCGCCGAGCGCGTCGAGGTGGATGTGCATCGTGTGTCGCGCGGGCGCCGGTGGCGGGTGACGGGTCCGCCTCAGATCGGCCGCGGCCGCCCCGCGGCAAGGCGCACGCGGCCTCCGGTGCCGCGGCGTATCGCCCGCGCCGCTCAGGAGAGCTGCAGGTAGGCCGGATCGAACAGCCCGCGCTCCCGCAGTCCGTCGAGGTCGCGGATCGTCAGGCGGCGGCTGCGCAGGGCGACGAGGCCGCCGGTGCGCAGCTCCTTCAGGGTGCGGTTGATGTGCACGCTCGTCTGGCCGAGGGCGTCGGCGAGGTCGGGCTGGGTCACCGGCATCGGCAGCGTCGTCCCGTCCGCGAGGCCGACGCGCGTCAACCGCAGGTGCAGTTCGCAGAACAGGTGCGCCAGCCGCTCGATCGCCGAGCGCCGGCCGACGCTGGCGATCCACTCGCGGTGGATCGCCGTGGCGGCGAGCAGCTCCCGCCACAGACACTCCTCGACGGCGGGCCGGCCGCGGACCGCGTCGCCGATCTGCTCCGGGGCGATCCGCGCGACGGTGACGGGCGTCAGCGCGCCGATGGCGTGGTCCATGCGTGCCCGGCGGAACACGAACGGATCGCACAGGTCGCCCGGCAGGAGCAGCGCGACGATCGCCCGCCGGCCGTCCGGGAACTGCTTGTACCGGCAGGCCCAGCCGTCGAGGATCAGGTGCGTGTGGTACGGATCGCTCTGTTGCCCCTCGATATCCTGCCGGGCCGCGACGTGGCGGACATGCAGGCGCCCCAACCCGTCGAGGATCGCGCGGTCCTCGGGCACGAGCCGGACATGCCGCTCCATCTTCCGTACGAACGGGTTGTCCACGTCCGCCTCCGGTCAGATCACCGCGGCGCCGGCGTGCCGGCGGCCGGGCAGTCGCCGGGACAGGCGCCGGAGCAGGCGCCGGGGAGGTCGCCGAAGCGGAGGGCCACGGGGGATCGGGCGACGTCGCGCCCATCCGAAGCGTCCCGAACGATGGCGCCGCCATGGGTATCGGTCAAATAATGAGGCACGGATATTTCTATCGGCAGGGGGCCAAACCGTCGCCCGAACATCGAAGTCCGGATCTTCTTGATCGGCTTGTGCCTGCAGCAGAAAAACGCGCGCCAACCTGTGTTAAGTCGGCGTTCTCGCCGGCGACGCGCTCCGCGAGCCCCCCTCGCTCAGGAGGCCGTGCCCCCCGGTGAGGGCCGGGCGCCGCGCTACTCCGCGGCGGCGCCCACCGTATCGGCCATGCGCGCCCGGCGCGTGCCCAGGGGCTGCGGTTCGCCGACGGTCGTGTCCTCGGCGGTCTGATGCTCCATCTCGGCGTTCACCTGGGCGCCGGCCAGCACGATCATGGTCGAGAGCCAGATCCAGGTCATGAAGCCGATCGCCGCGCCGAGCGAGCCGTAGGTCTTGTTGTAGCTGCCGAAATGGCCGACGTACCAAGAGAACAGCAGCGACGCGACGATCCACAACACGGCCGCGAGGGCGCCCCCGGGCGTGACCCAGCGCCAGCGCGGCGCGTCCCGGCTCGGCCCGTAGCGGTAGAGCAGGGCGAGGCCGAGCAGCACCGCCAGGAGCAGGACCGGCCACCGCAGCAGCGCCAGCCACCACGCGTCCGCGCCGAGCCCGACGAATTCCAGCACCACCGGCACCACCACCACCGCGGCCAGCGCCAGGAGGAGGAACAGGAGCGCCCCCGCCGTGAAGGCGAGGGAGGCGAGATTGAGGACGAGGAAGTTGCGCTTCTCGCGCTCGTTGTAGACGAGGTTGAGGGCGTCGAAGACGTGCTTCACGCCGCCATTGGCGCTCCACACGGACAGGGCGATGCTGATGAGCAGGCTGAACCCGAGGGTGGTGTTGCCCTGCTCGTTCAGCCGCTTCACTTGGTCGCCGACGATCTCCAGGGCGCCCTGGGGCAGGATGCCCTGGAGGCTGGCGAGCTGGTCGTTGATGGTCGAGGCGTCGGCCACGAGGCCGTAGCAGGAGACCAGGGCCGCCACCGCCGGGAAGATCGCCAGGAGCGTGAAGAAGGTGACGCCGGCCGCGATCAGCGACAGGCGGTTCTCGCCGATGTCGTGATAGGCGCGCAGCGCGATGTCCTTCCAGCCCTTGGCGGGGATCTCGGTCGGCGTCGAGGCCTGCCGCCCGCGATCGGCCTCGGCCCGGGCCACGGCGTGGGCCTCCCGTCCCGCATGCGCGGGCGACGTCCGGCGCGCCCCGTCCCGGTCGGCGGACCGGCCGGGCGCACGGTCGACCGAGGCACCGACCGCGCCGCGCGCCGACCGGCGGGGAAGGGCGACGATGCCGATCAGCGCGGTGGCGAGGGCGAGCGTCCAGACCGTCGAGGCGCCTCCCTCGGGCGCGGCGGCCCTGGCGGGGGCTGAATCGGGGGCAGGCATCGGCGACCTCGGAAGGGTTCGGGCAGACGGGGGCGGGCCTTCGGGGCCGCGCGTCGCGGCGGCCATTCGGACGCGCCGTCCCGGGCTCGTCCGAATGGCCGCAGCTGCGAGGGGGAACGCCGCGGCGCGGGGAAGGGTTCGCCGTGCAGTTGCAACTCGACGACACACGACGCGGAGAACCGGCATGGCACGCCTGGACGGCGGGACGGTGGTCATCACCGGGGCCTCGAGCGGCATCGGCCGGGCGGCGGCCGAGGCCTTCGCGGCGCGGGGCGCCCGGGTGGTGCTGGCGGCGCGGCGGGCCGACGTGCTCGACGGGATCGCCCGCGACCTGCGCGCGTCGGGCGCCGAGGCCGTCGCTGTCCCCACCGACGTCACAGAGCCCGAGGCGGTGGACGCCCTGTCCCGGGCGGCACTCCGGGCCTTCGGCGGCATCGACGTCTGGATCAACAATGCCGGGGTGGGGGTGTTCGGCCCCCTGCTGGACGCTCCCCTGGACCTGCACCGGCAGACGATCGCGGTGAACCTGCTGGGCGCCGTGCACGGGGCCTACGCGGTGCTGCCGCATTTCCTCGACCGCGGCCGGGGGACGCTGATCAACACGGTCTCGATGGGCGGCTGGGCGCCGACGCCCTTCGCCGCCGCCTACACGGCCAGCAAGTTCGGCCTGCGCGGCTTCTCGGCGAGCCTGCGCCAGGAACTCGCCCGGCACCGCCACATCCGCGTCTGCGCCGTATTTCCCGCCATCGTCGACACGCCGGGCCTGGAGCACGGCGCCAATGTCAGCGGCCGGCGGCTCAATCCCGGGCACCTGTACTACGCCCCCGAGGCCGTGGCGGAGACCTATCTCCGCCTCGCGCGCCACCCGCGCGACGAGGTCGCGGTCGGCTGGCCGGCCCGCCTCGCGCAGGTCGGCTACGCGCTGGCTCCGTACCCGACCGAGCACCTGATGGGTGCCGGGTTCCGGTGGGCCCTCGACCGGGCCGAACCCGGGCCGCGCACGCACGGGGCCCTGCGCGCGCCGACGCCGGAGGGCACGCGGGCCGACGGCGGCTGGCGCGCCCGCAAGGGCGTCCCCGATGCCGGAACCCTGAGTACGGCCCTCGGCACGGGGCTCGCCGCCGCAGGGGCCTGCGCGGCCGTCCTCGCCGGTCTCGCGGCGGCGCGGCGGTTCGGCGCCCGCGGCTGAGCCCCGTTCGGGACAGGCGTTAACCCATGTTGCGGCATGGGCGGCCGGGGCGCGCCACAACCGGTCCTCTGGGCTTGACCGGCCCGCCCGCCGACGACCGGACCGAATGCCCGACACCGAAGGCCCATCGCTCCTCGATCCCATCGCGGATGTCGCAGAGGAGGCCGGGGACGAGACCCGCTTCGGCCTGCCGGAGGCCGTGCGCGCCCATCTCGGCACGCTCCTCGGTCGCGCCTACGACCGGATCGACCTCGACTCGGACAGGGATGCGAACCCCTTCGCCGACCTGCTCGCGCGCCTGGAGACCGCCCTCGCCCAGGCCGAGGGCGAGCGCGACAGAACGTTCCGCGCGGGCCTGCTGCAGGTGGTGCCGGCGCTGCACCGGTTCGCGGTCTCGTTGACGCGCGACCCGGCCGCGGCGGACGATCTCGTGCAGGACACCCTGCTGCGCGGCTGGCGCGGCCGCGGCGGATTCACCCCCGGGACCAACCTGGAGGCGTGGCTGTTCACGATCCTCCGCAACGTCTTCTACAGCCAGCACCGCAAGCAGGGCCGCGAGGTCGCCGACACCGACGGCAGCTACGCCGACCGGCTGACCAGCATCCCCGAGCAGGGGGGCCATCTCGACCTGCAGGACGTGCGCGCGGCCCTGGATCGGCTCGCGCCGGTGATGCGGGAGGCGCTGGTCCTCGTGGCGATCGAGAACCTGAGCTACGAGGAGGCCGCCGTCGTCATGAACTGCCGGATCGGCACCGTGAAGAGCCGGGTCTGGCGCGCCCGCGAGCAACTCGCGCGCATGCTCGGCTACGGCGGCGACGAGATCGGCAGCGACGGGGTCATGCTCTCGGTGACCGGCACCTCGGCCTGATCGCGACGATTCTCACGATCGAATACGCCAATTCGACACTTCGACGGCCGTATTCGCAAGCAAATTGACTTAGGTGAAAGCGCCCGGGCCGCCGCCTGGGCGATATGGGGCGGGTTGGGTCGATCCGTCGACTCGGCCGGGCTCCCATCGGTGTGACACCCCCCCGATCCACCGATGGGAGCCTCTTCACCGGAAGCCGCAGCGGATGCGCGGGCCGGACACCCCCGCCCCCGATCTCAGGTCGAGCCGCCCCGATCCGCGTCGAGCTGCTGCAGCAGCTCCGCCAGCCGGGGATCCAACGCCTCGTCGATCACCGGATCGTACATCGCCCGCATCTGGTGGCCGAGCCGCACGCGCGTCTGCGCGTCGAGGGTCGGGCCGCCCGCGATGGGGATCACCCGCAGGGCGGCGGGTGCCGCGCCGGGGGCGTAGCGCTCGGTCGGTCTCGGGGCGGCGCGCCGGTGTTCGGGCCGCGGTTCAGGCCGGTGTTCGGGATAAGGCATGCCTCCTACATCGGCCCGCACCCCCGCCGCGGCAACCACCGGTCCGCCCGATGGCACGACCGGCGGCACGACCGGCGGCGTCTCGTCGTCCGCCTCAGGCATCGTCCTCCGGGGCGAAGACCTCGCCCTTCTCGGCCAGCACGGTGTTGGCCGCGTCGCGGGCCAGCTCGTCCCGCGCGGCCGCGGGATCGGGGCGGCCGAGGGCCCGCGCCAGGGCCCCGTCCCAGCCGGGCGCCGGCGCCTGGCCCTGCCCGGCGAGGATCGCGCCGGCCCGGCGGCAGACCCGGTCCCAGTCCGGCGCGCCGAGGGCGGCCCAGTCGGTCCCGAGGCCGAGTTCGGTGGCGGCTTCGGTGGCGGCCTGAGTCGCGGCCCGGGTCGCGGCGTCGGCCGGGCCCGGCGGCGGGGCGGGGATGTCGGTCATGGCGATGCGGCCTCCTGCCGGGCTGTCGATGCTCCGGCGCACGATATAGCGCGCCGGTCCCCGCCCATCAGCGCAGGCCGTGGGCCGCGAGTTCCTCCGGCACGCAAGCGGCCGCGTCCTGGCGCACCAGGATCGCCTCGAGGGTGACCGGGCGGTCGTCCCAGGCATCCACGCCGACATCGCAGGAGCGCGTGGTGTCGGCGAGCCAGCCGTGGCTGTGCCCGTAGAGGTGGCGCGTCTCCCGCCACAGGCCCGGCCAGGCCCGGTGCGCGTAGTGCGACAGGAACAGGCGGTGCGGCCGCCCGCGCGCGTCCGCGACGGAGAGGCGGGCGCTCTCCACCGGCGGCTCGGCCCAGGGCAGGTCCAGGACACGGTTCGAATCGTGGTTGCCACGGACGAGGCGCTTGGCGCCGTTCAGCCGCGCGAAGATCGCCGCGCAATGCGCCCGGCTGGCATGGGCGGCGAAGTCCCCGAGGTGCCAGACGACGTCCTCCGGGCCGACCACGGCGTTCCAGCCGGCGACCAGGGCCTCGTCGTGGGCCTCGACGCTGCCGAACCGAGCACCGCGGTGGCGGAGGATGTGCGGATCGCCGAAATGCGTGTCCGCGGTGAAGAAGATCGCCATGGTGTCGAGACCTGGGCCGCGGGCGCGTCCCGTCCAGGCCGGCCGGCGCGGGGCGCGCGGCCGCACCGCCGCTTCGGGCCCGCTTCCAGCCCGACTCGGGCCCGCTTCCGGGAAGCCCCGCGGGCCGGTAAGGCTGCGGCGATGCTGGATCCCGCCATCTACGCCCATCTTCTGGACGCGGCGCGCGCCCATCCGCCGCTGCGGGCCGCCCTGGAGCGGGCCGGTCCGATCCGGATCGAGCCGCCGGCGCATCCGTGCGTCGCCGACCACCTGTTCGTCGAGGTGGTCAACCAGCAGCTCTCCGTCCGGGCGGCGGCGGCGATCTGGGCCCGGATCGAGGCCGCGGCCGCGGCGGCGGGCGCGAGCCCGAGGGGCCTGTTCGAGGCCGGGGACGCGGCGCTGCTGCGGGCCTGCGGCATCTCGGGCAACAAGGTGCGGGCGCTCCAGGCGATCGTGGCGGCCGAGACGGCGGGCCTCCTCGGGCCGGGCCTCGCCGCCCTGCCGCATCCCGAGCGGGCGGCGATCCTGTGCGGCATCCGCGGCGTCGGCCCCTGGACGGCCGACATGGTCGGCATCTTCCACTTCCACGACCCGGACATCTGGCCCGCGGGCGACGTGGCGGCGGTGGGCTGCCTGCGCCGCCTCACCGGGCAGGCCGACACCGCCGCGGTGGCGGCCGCCTTCGCGCCGTACCGCTCGATCCTGGCCCGCTACCTGTGGCGGATCAAGGACACGGCGCCCGCACCGGCGGACCTACCGGCGGACCTGCCGACCCGGACGGAACCGGCGCCCTGGGCCCGGCGCCGCCGCGGCACGGCGAAATCCGGGTGACGGCCGGCCGGAGATCGGCTATCCGTCGGCGCCTCCCGGGCCCGTAGCTCAATGGTTAGAGCCGGCCGCTCATAACGGTCTGGTTGCAGGTTCGAGTCCTGCCGGGCCCACCACCAATTAGCTAAGGCGCTGCAAACGCTTAAAGATCGTCGACCATCTCGCTTGCAATCGGGCCGGGATGCATCACAAATTGCCTAACATGGGCGACGACGTTCCTGAGGGTCGCTCAGATCTTGATCCGGCCGGAAGGTGAGCTTCCAAGTCTCATTAGGCGGCTTGCAAGGCCGTTTCCAGGGCCAATTCCTGGGCCGTTGGCCACCCCAGGGCGGTCTGAGGACCGCTCTCGTTGTAGTGCCGCCGCCTCGTCTCGATCTTGTTCCTCATGTCGGCCAGCGACAGGGACGCAGTTTGCGTTCAGGCACTCGTCGCGTCGGCGGCCGTCTTGTGTGGATGGCTCCCGCATTGCAAGTGGCGAATTGAGCTTCTGACGCGTTGGTCGGGTGCAGTCTTGTGTCCGGCCTGTTGATGCAGTCGTTCATGTTGACCGCTGGCCCTGATGGTATCCGTGAGCTGGGTCCCACTCTGCTTTGCGGGCTCTGACGCCCTGGACAGCCGGCGGGGTGTCCCGGCTCCCGGTCTGACCGGTTCGCCATCAACTCTCATCGTCCTCGCAACCTGGAAACGTCTCCTCTACGTGCTGTCAGGCGGCCGTGGCCGCCGGTGCGCGGTAGGTGCCGCCGCGGGTCATGATCGCCCAGGCGACCCGCGCCGTGCGATTGGCCGCCGCCACACTCACCACGCGCACTGGCTTACGCTGCAGCAGCGCCGGCAGCCGCGGGTCGACCGAGGTCGGTGTCGTCTTCGCGCGCCGGATCAGAGACGTCATGCCGACTACGAGCAGCCGGCGCAGGTAGCGGTCGCCCATGCGTGAGATCCGGCCCAGGCGCTCCTTGCCGCCACTGCAGTTCTGCAGCGGTGTCAGGCCCAACGAGGCAGCGAACTGCCGACCGGAACGGAAGCGCTCGGGCTCGCTCACCGAGGCGGCCAGCGCGGTTGCCGACACGATGCCGACACCCGGGATCGTCGCAAGCCGCTGCGACAGGTCGCTGTCTCGATGCCAGGTGAGCAACTCCTTCTCCAGTCGGGTGAGCTGAATCTGCAAGGCACCGATCTGATCGGCCAACCCGGTCACCACGCGCTGGGCTAACGGCGGCACCTCGGCCGCGTCTCCGGCCGAGAGCCGGGCCGCCAGTTCGAGCGCGTGCCGCAGGCCCCGCGCCATCTCGATCCCAAACTCGGCGAGCAGGCCGCGGATCATGTTCACCAGCTGCGTGCGTTGCTTGACCAGCAGGTCGCGCGTCCGGTGCAGCGCCAGCGCCGCCTGCTGCTCGGTCG
>NZ_KB911287.1:0-130747 GCF_000383455.1 Methylobacterium sp. 285MFTsu5.1
GAGACCACCTCGATCGTGGTCTCCACCAACCTCGCCTTCGGTGAGTGGCCGAGCGTGTTTGCCGGCGACGCCAAGATGACCACGGCGTTGCTCGACCGGCTCACACATCACTGCGAGATCGTCGAGACCGGCAACGAGAGCTGGCGCTTCAAGAACCGCGCCTGAGGTCGGCTCGTACCCCGCGCCTCCAGGATCCCTGCTCAGCCCGGCTGCGCTACCCCGACCCGCTCCGCCGGGCTGACCAGGGGCGTCACGCCACGCTCACGATGGGGTCCCGATTGGAAGCCGATCCGGGGTCCCGTTCCAATGCCGTTTGACAGTGAAGGACCTACGGTCGAAGACGCCTGAGCGGGCCTACAGCGTCGACATCCGAGGCGACAACGACACCTCATTTGATCACGGCGCGAAGTACCTCGTGAAGAACAGGCTGCCGCCGCCCGGCACCGAGAGCAGCGCTAGCCAAGCCACGCACAACTAGGGACCTAAACCCAGCATCACCCTGTGATTAGATTGGGCGACGCGGCGCTTCAACTTGCCCGCTTCGCGCTCCAGCTACCGCTGCACTCGACCAAGCCGCCAGACGTGCGCCAAGTGCCGCTGCCGCTGCCCTTCGCGGTCAGATTGCCGGCGATCGGCACCTTGTTCGAGGCTTGGGTGATTGTGGCTTGTACGGCACCGGCCGCCGAGACACCGCCATCGATGTCGACTTCCTCCCCGGGGATCGACGCGTCGCTATCCTTGATCTGCACCTTGTAGCTCGTGCTGGCCGAGCAGGGGCCCTCAGTCGTGGTCGCAACGATGGTCCAGGAGCCATCGAACTGGTTCGGTACCTGCACCTTCTTCGTCGCGGCATCCGCTGGGAGGAAGGCGCCTGCCGTCAGGCCAGCAGCGAGGATCAGGGTCGGGGTACGTGCCACAGACTGCTCCGGAGATCGCGCCGCCGGAGACGGCTGCGCCACCGCAGAACGGATGTGTCGGCTCGATAGTTTCAGCGGCTACCCAGATCCCGCTGCGGCCGAAAGCCAAGGTGCTTCGGCAACCTTCTGTTAACCATAACGGCCGAGGTCGCTACCAGCGACCGGCTGGGGGGTTGAGCGTCGGCAGAGCAGCACCGAGACCCGGATGTACGGTCTTGCGGTGCGGCCTCGTCGGCGCAGTCGCATCAAGCCCGCACCTGGAACACCAGGGCGGACTTCTATCGTCATATCAATGGACGAGTCCTACCCACCTCAGGTGAGCGCCTGCGGATGCGGCGACGGCGTGCCGGTGTCGGTGTCCGGCTTTAGCGGACAGCCCCCGTGCGATTTCCGATGGGACATCGACCGGCGAACATCAGGCCTGCTGTAGGTGCCCAGGATCATCACCCGGCCGTGACAGGCGGGGCAGCGCTTCAGCGCGGCAGAGTGGGCGACCGCGGCTTCGTTCAAGCTGACGGCTTGCCATAACCCGTCGACCTTCACCTCGCAGGTGAGCGGCTCATCCACCGGCATGCTCTACGCCGTCAGACGCGGATCTCTTCCGCGGACAGGCCACCGGCCCGCAGGTGATCAGGGATGTCACCGTGGTCGTAGTACCCGGCCTCGTGGGCCATGGCGTCGAGAGCGGCGATCGGGTCGGACGCCGAGCCGGTCCAGAGGATTGCACCCGTCGTGGCCTGACGGATCTGGAACACCTTCATCATCGGACCCTCAAGCTTCGGCGTATGGTAAAGCGCCGTTGCCACCGCTCGTTCCGAGGCCGCTTGCCGAACGAGAGTAAGCGACGGTGCACACCATCCTCACGATCGCGCGGGCTGACGCCAAAATCGCGCGCCATTGATCTAGGTTGTACGCAACCGATATGGATCATGATGCGGTCCAGCGAAGCAGCGAAGGATTGCACGTGGACCGGCGCGTTTTCTCCAGAGCAGATGGTGATGGTGAGGGGCTTCCGGTTCCGTCACCTGATGCCGTGACCGAGTTGATCGTCGCCTTGTCGATCTGCGCAACGTCACTCGACCAACTGGCCGATGAGGTGGTCCGTTGTGCTTCGCATTCGAACGACCCTGTTGCGCAACAGGACCTATTGGCGGCCGCACGAGGCCAACGCATCCGAGTTCTAGAGGTACAAGGCATGCTCGCCTTTCTGAGCGGCGCCTTCGTTGATCGATATGTCGCAGATAAGCAGCCGTGACGGACTGCGCTTGAAGGGTGGCTATAGCCGTGTCAGACGGGTGATCTGTGCCTTTCTAAGGTGCCCCGTCTCAATGTAATCGCAGAGCCTGCAGCGCCCTACGCACCAGCCTTTCTCCGCACGGTTTCGCAATGAAATGGGCGGCGTTCGGCAAGAGTGCTGCTTCCTCGCGACTGCACCCTGAGCAGACGATTATCTTCGTCTCAGGCCATCGCTTGCCAGCAGCATGGGCAAGATCACAGCCGTCCATCGCACCGGGCATGTTCACGTCGGTGTAAAGGAGTGCGACATCTGCGTGCGCCTCCATGTGCTGGATTGCGCCCTGAGCATGCTCGGCTTCGAGCACTTCGAAACCCATCGCAGACAATATGTCAGCAGTGACGAGACGGGTGAATTCGTCATCGTCGGCGAGCACGGCGAGGGGGCGCGATCCTGACATAGATCGGGAATGCGCCCATTCGACGCGCGTTGCAGCTTAGCCGCAGATTTATTTAGGACTGTCGCTGGGAACAGCTTCAGCGTCGTGAGCCCAGATATAGGCCGACACTGATGCCTCTTCTAAATTTTGTGTGCAGCTTGGAATGCTGCGGTGGGCCATGCGTTATCAAGCATGGCCATTCCCAGTCGCTCCGCTCGCACCATCGCGACGCTGAAACAGCTCGCCCGAGAGCTTAACGTCCCAGTTGAGGCGTTTCTCCGGGCGCCAGCAGAGGGCGAGGCAGGAGCTCTGCTGACTCTTGTGCGCCTTTGGTCCTCGATACCGGACACACAGGGGCGTCGCCGGGTCCTCAGCGTAGCGCGCCAGGAAGCGGAGCGATCAGAGGGCAAGGAGCGCGCCTGAGCCGTCCCAATCCACGTTGGGCAACCCCGCTTCTGGCCGCATAGCCCGGCAGTCAAGCTTGCCGTAGCCCGTGGGATGGCTTCCAGTTTGGCACCCACCATGCTCCCCGACGCCGCCGCCCTGTGGCGCAGCGCGCTTAAGGATCTGTCCGAGCATGCCTCGCCGTGCCGGTATCTCCTACCGGCTCGATGGGTGGCGCTCCGAACGAACGCCATAGCCTTCTGCGAGAAGTTCGGTGCCGAGGCCCACCGGCTCGGCTAGACGGCACCTGAGCTGTTCGCGGTGCATCCGGAGCACGGCACCCTGCGGGTGGACTACTGCGGGGTTCTGATGGTGGTGAGCGAGCCTGCCCGTGGTGTCGAGGCACAGCGCATCCTGTTCGAGCGGCTGACCGGCTATCCAGTTCGCTGGCTTGTTCGCACGCGTCGGACAGCCCGCGGCCTGCCCCTGGCGGCTGGCGCTGATCACGCTGCTGCAGTTCTCCGAGAACCCGTCCGACCGCCGTGCGGCCGATGCTGTACGGGCTCGCATCGACTGGATTTACCTGCTCGGCCTCGACCTGACCGATCCCGGTTTCGACGCCTCGGTCCTGAGTGAATTCCGCTCCCGCCTCGTGGCCGGCGAAGCCGAGGCCCTGTTGTTCGACACCCTGCTCACCCTCTGCCGCGAGCGCGGCCTCTTGGCCAAGCGTGGCCGCCAGCGCACAGACGCGACCCACGTCCTCGGTGCTTTCCGCAGCCTCAACCGCCTCGGCTGCGCCATCGAGACCTTGCGGGCCGCGCTGAACGCCCTGGCTGTCGTCGCACCGGACTGGCTGCGCGCCTATACGGATCCGAGTTGGATAGAGCGCTACGGCCGTTCCATCGGCGACTTCCATATCCCGCAGGGCGAGACGGCGCGCCGCGCCTGCGCGGGGACGATCGGTGACGACGGGCACCGGCTGCTTGCAGCCGTCGACACCAAGGCTGCACCGGGCTGGCTGCGCAACGTCCCCGCCATGGTGGTCCTTCGCCGCGTCTGGCTGCAGAATTTCCACGTCGCCGAACCACCCGCTGAAGGATCGGAGGGAGACGGGCGGATCCGCTGGCGGACGGAGGCCGAGGGCATTCCGCCCGCCCTGGCGATGGTCGCCTCGCCCTACGATCCGGACGTGCACGACGCCAAGAAGCGCGCGACCACATGGATCGGTGACACCGTCCATCTGACCGAGACCTGCGACGACGCCCAGCCACCGCTGATCGTCCACGTCGCGACGACACCGGCCCCGGCGTGGACCGGGCGGTGCTCGACCCGCTGCACGCGGCGCTGGCGACGCAGGATCTGCTTCCGGCGCGCCATCTCGTCGATGCTGCCTATATCGACGCCGACGGCCTCGTGGCCGCCGCGCGAGATCACGACGTCGCCCTGACCGGACCGGTGCCGAAGGACAACCAGTGGCAGGCGCGCACCGAGGGCGCCTTCACCATCGAAGACTTCCATCTCGACTGGGATCGACAGATCGCGACCTGTCCGGCGGGACATGACAGCCGGAGCTGGCATCCAAATTACAACCTCGGTCGCACGGTCATACGGATTCGCTTCGCGGCACAGCACTGCCAAGCCTGCAGCTTGAAGCCTCGCTGCACCCGCTCGCAGCGCCGTCTGCTGACCCCGCGCTCACGTGAGTAACACGATGCGCTCGTCGCGGCGCGGGCGCGAGAGACCTCGTCGGCCTTCGCAGTTGACCGGCGACGGCGCGCTGGCATCGAAGGCACGCTCTCACGTGGCGTACGGACGATGGGCCTGCGTCGCAGTCGCTATCTCGGTCTGGCCAGGACGCATTTGCAGCACCAGCTGACGGCGAAGGCGATCAATCTCGGCCGCCTTGCCGCCTGGATTGGCGACACGCCCGCTGGCCGAACCCGACGCTCTGCATTCGCACGCCTCATGGCTCGGCCAACGGCCGCGTAGGAATTCGCCAGCAGTATCTTTCTCGAGGCAAGCCCAGCATCCACACACGTCACCGGAGGGGTCGATCGCCCTCACCCCCGACGCGCGCGTCCCACCCCGCCATCGTCAGCCGGGCGACGGCCTCGAGCTCCTCTCGGGTCGCGCCGTCGCGGGCCTGGAGCGACATGCCGTTCTGCACCGTGAGCACGAAGCGGGTCAGTGCGGCGACGTCGACGTCGGCGCCGATCTCGCCCGCCGCGACCGCGCGCGCGAGCCGCTCCGCGACCCGTCGGCGTCCCTCGGCGCGGGCCGCGCGCAGCAACGCGCCGAGCTCCGCCTGTCCCTCGCTGCCGGCAGCCGAGAGCGTCACCATGCAGCCGAGCGGCTCGATGCGGCCGCAGGCGCCGGTGAGCGCGGCGGCCGAATCCATCAGGAGCGCTTCGACGGCCCCGCGCGCCGATGCGGCAGCGTCGAAGTTGGCCCAGACCATCCCGCCGTACCGGTCGCCGTAGTGGCGCAGCGCCTCGGCGTAGAGCGCCTCCTTCGAGCCGAACGCCGCGTAGAGGCTCGGCGACCCGATCCCCATGGCCGCGGTGAGATCCGAGATGGATGTCGCGGCGAAGCCGCGGCGCCAGAACAGCTGCATCGCCTGATCGAGCGCCGCCTCCCGGTCGAAGGCGCGGGGCCGGCCGCGACCGCGGGCGGGCGCGGCCCGGTCCCCTGCCCGGTCCCCTGCCTGGATCGAAGCGGATTTTTGCATCGATCGTTATATAAACCGCTTGACCCGGGCCGGCAACGCATCTAGCCATTTCTGTGTTGTTCATTACAGAAAGAGGCGGACGTGAGTGAGCTGGCAGGCAAGCGCGCCCTGGTGACGGGCGCATCACGCGGCATCGGTGCGGCCATCGCCCTGGCGCTCGCGGACCGGGGCGCGGACGTCGCCATCACGTACGAGCGGTCCGCCGAGCGGGCGGCCGAGATCGTCCGCGCCATCGAGGCGAAGGGCCGCCGCGGGCGCGCCATCCAGGCCGACAGCGCCGACGCCGCGGCGGTGAAGCGCTCGGTCGACGAGGCGGCCGAGAGCCTCGGCGGGCTCGACATCCTCGTCAACAACGCCGGCATCGCCCGCGGCGGCCCCGTCGCGGAGATGAGCCTCGCCGACATCGACGCCATCCTGGACGTCAACGTCCGCTCCGTCGTGCTGGCGTCGCAGGCGGCCATCCCGCACCTGAAGGAGGGCGGCCGGATCATCTCCATCGGCTCCTGCCTCGGGGAGCGGGTCCCGTTCCCCGGGGTGACGGTCTACTCCATGTCGAAATCCGCCCTGCTCTCGTTCACGCGGGGTCTGGCGCGCGAACTCGGGCCGCGCGCCGTCACGGTGAACCTCGTGCAGCCGGGATCGACCGACACCGACATGAACCCGTCCGACGGGGCGCAGGCGGACATGCAGCGGGCGATGACCGCCCTCGGCCATTACGGAACGCCGGACGATATCGCGGCCGCGGTGGCCTTCCTGGCGAGCCCGGCCGCGCGCCAGATCACCGGCACCACCCTCACGGTCGACGGCGGCGCCAACGCGTGAACCTCCGCGGCGGATCGCCGGACGCGGGCTCCGTCGCGTCGATCCGCCGATGGCCGCCCCGCCCCCGGTCGGGGCGGCCCTCCTGCGCGGCCCTACTGCGCGGCCCTCCCGGGCCGAAGCCCCGGGTCGCGCGCACGGCTTCGGCTCAGCGGACGCGCTCCCACGTGATGGCGATCCGCGTACCGTCCGGGCGCCGGAAGCTCTCGCTCAGCCGGTCCCCCTCGACGGTCAGGCGAAGCTGCTCGGTCGTGCGCACGTCGCCGACCCAGTTCGGGAAGGTCGAGCCCTCGACGCGGTTGCCGCTGAACGCGCCGTCGGCGTCCACCGTGTAGGTGCCGAAGAACCCGATGCTGCCGGCCATGGCCGCCCGGTTCTCCTCCGCGGTCCCCTGACCACGCGCGCTCGAGGCGAACCGGGGAATGTCGGCGTCCGTGAGCACCTCGACGAAGTGCATGTCGCGCGTGAACACCAGCAGCCCGCTCGGGCGCGCGCCGTAGGCCGGCGCGTTGCGCCCCTCCGTATCGAGCCGCGCGGACACCATGCGCCACGTCCCCAGCACTTGGTTGGCGGGCTCGGCTCTGGCGGTCGATGCCGCCGCGAGCGCTGTCACGAGCGCCGCCGCGAGCACGGCCAGTCCCCATCTCGATCGGATCATCCCTCCCCTCCCCTTCTGCCTGCGGCAGGCACCGCGACCGACATGGACGGCGCGGCGCTCCACCCTAGCCGCCCCCGTGGACGAAGGCGCCGTCGTCGTCGCGTCGTTGTCTCCGCGACGCTGCCCCGGCACGCGGTCGGGCACCGACACGCGCGCAGGGGCAGCATCGTGGATCAGCGGATGCCGCCGCTGGCCGTGATGTTCTCGCCGGTGAGCCAGCGCGCGTCGTCGGAGGCGAGGAAGGCCACGACGGTGGCGATGTCGTCCGGCTCGCCGGCCCGGCCGAGGGGCGTCTGCGCGACCATCCCGGCCTCCATCTCCGAGCCGGAGATCCCGGCCGCGTGCGTGCCCTCGGTCACCACGTAGCCCGGGCTGACGACGTTCACGCGGATCTTGCGCGGGGCCAGCTCGTTGGCGAGCACCCCCGATATGGCGTTCACCGCCCCCTTGGTCCCCGCGTAGACCGCCGCCGCCGGCGTGTGGACGTGCGTGATCGCCGAGGAGACGTTCACGATGCTCCCGCCCTCGCCGAGATGCTTCGCGGCCGCCCGCGTCGCCAGCAGGACGCCGAGCACGTTGACGTCGAACTGGCGGCGGTAGTGTTCCTCGGTGACCTCCTCGATCGCCGCGAACTCATAGACGCCGGAATTGTTGACCAGCACGTCGAGCCGCCCGAACGCGCGGATCGCGGCCTCGATCACATCCTGCGCCTCGGACGCTCTGGACACGTCGCCCTGGGCCGCGACGGCCCTGCCGCCGGCGGACGTGATCGCGGCCACGACGGCGTCGGCCCCTGCCCTGCTGGACGCGTAGTTCACCACCACGGCGGCGCCGTCCCGCGCCAGCGCCTTGGCGATCCCCGCACCGATGCCCTTCGATGCCCCGGTCACGACGGCGACCTTGCCCGCAAGCTTCGACATGTGTCCTATCTCCGATATGGGTCGGCCGCGGGATGGCGGCCTGAGTCCCATAGTTCGGAACTTCGGAACTAACGGAGCGTCGTTCAAGACCCCATATGGACGAAAGATGAGACCGCTGTTTCACCCCGCCATCGAGGACGTGCGACCCGAGGCCATCCTGCACGCCCTCGCCGACCCGAGCCGCGCGGCCATCTTCGCCAGGATCATGCGGGCGGGATGCGTCGAGGCCTGCTCGGCCGTGTCGGCGCTCGGGGACCGCGTCATCCCGAAATCCTCGTTGTCCAACCACTTCAAGGTCCTGCGCGAGGCCGGGTTGATCCGCAGCGAGCGTCACGGCGTCGAGGTGCGCAACCATTCCCGCTGGGCCGAGGTGGAGGCGCGCTTTCCCGGCCTGCTGATGGGCATCATCAACGCCTACGCGGCGGAGGCCGGCCCCGCCGCAGAGGCTGCCGGACCGCGATAGGGGCCCGGCCCGGGTCGGCCGCCGCGGGCGCCCCGAGCGCGCACGGCCGCTCGCCCGGAGCGGCCGACGGTCGGTCAGGACCGATCCCGCCGAGACACGCGCGCCGGATCAGCGCGGCCCGATCGGCTCCGAGGCCAGCAGCGTCTCGAAATACGCGATGGTTCTCATGAGCCCGTCCCGCAACGGCACGGTCGGGCGCCAGTCGAGGAGTTGCGCGGCCAGGGCGATGTCGGGCCGCCTCTGGCGCGGGTCGTCCACCGGCAGCGGGGCGTGCACGAGCTTCGAGCGCGAGCCCGACAAGTCGACGACGAGTTCGGCGAGCTGCCGGATGGTGAACTCGTCCGAGTTTCCCAGATTGACGGGGCCGGTGATCTCCGCGTCGGTGGCCATCATCGCCTGCAGCCCCAGGACCAAGTCGTCGACGTAGCAGAACGAGCGGGTTTGATGCCCTTCGCCGAAGATCGTGATCGGCGCGCCGCGCAGGGCCTGGACGACGAAGTTGGAGACGACCCGGCCGTCGCTGGGATGCATGCGCGGGCCGTAGGTGTTGAAGATTCGCACCACCTTGATCGGGACGCGGTGCTGTCGGTGATAGTCGAAGAACAGGGTCTCGGCGCAGCGCTTGCCCTCGTCGTAGCAGGAGCGCGGGCCGAGGGGATTGACGTTCCCCCAGTAGCCCTCGGGCTGCGGGTGCACGAGCGGATCCCCGTAAACCTCCGAGGTCGAGGCCTGGAGGATCGGCACGCGGAGCCGCTTCGCCAGCCCCAGCATGTTGATCGCCCCCATGACGCTGGTCTTGGTCGTCTGGACCGGGTCGAACTGGTAGTGGATCGGGGATGCCGGGCAGGCGAGATTGTAGATCCGATCCACCTCGACGAAAAGCGGGTGCGTGACGTCGTGCCGTATGAGCTCGAAGCGCGGATTGTCGAACAGGTGGGCGATATTGCTCTTCCGGCCCGTGAAGAAATTGTCGACGCAGAGCACCTCGTGGCCCTGCTCCAGCAGGCGCTCGCTGAGGTGCGAGCCGATGAAGCCGCCGCCGCCGGTGATCAGGATCCGATCGCTCATCCGTGATGCTCCCGGCGCTCAGAGCCTGGCCGCGTCGGTGGCGGCGCGGGTCCTGAAGAGGGTGAGCCGTCTCAGCCAGTGCGGTCGCGCGGCGCGCCGCTTCGGCAGGTTCTGCTCGACGAAGCTGGCGAACTCTTCGAGGTCGAGATCGAAATCCTCGCGCTCCCGGCTGCCGGGGACATGTAGGGCGTTGGTCGAGGTGTCGAGGTCCGTCACCCGCTCGGCGGGAAAGTAGTGACAGGCCGACACGTTCTCGCGAAAGATCTCGGTGTCGTAGATGCGCAGATCGTCCTTCCCGCTGAGCACGGATCGGCTCGATATGACGCATCCGGGCGCGTTGGCGACCCACTTATACTTGGCGAGCCCGGCCCCGAAATGCGTCACGAACAGGTCGGTGTGGAGCGCGGCCACGAGGCTCGCCCCCATCGAGCAGGGCACGAGCGGCATCAACTCCACGTTGGAGACGTCGGCGACCCGTGCGCGCAGCGCCCCGATCAGCTCGAGCTCCTTCCGGACGATGGATGGCACGCTCCCTTCCGCGGGCACGAGGCTCTCGCAGTAGCTCTCGACGTAGCCGCCCTCCGCGCCCGCGAGCGTGTTGTGCCCGTCGACGATGACGAGGAACCTCTCGCCGCGCCTCCGGCCGAGGCGTCGGATCAGCGCCACGTAGCCGTCGAGCTGCCGGACCCACTGGCGGTTCTCCAGACGCAGCCCGATCAGGACGATCGTGGCCCGGCGCGCCGCGTCCGTCAGGCGGGCATCGAGAGCGGGTTCCGCGCTCCGCGCCAGGGCCGCGAGACGATCGGCCAATCGCTGGCTCACGCGGTAGGACCGGAAGGGCAGGAAGGTGGCCGCGCCGGCGACGGCAGCCTGCAGCAGGGGCAGCGGGCCTTCGATCCCGCGATACACCTGCCCGGCGAGCTCCGGGAAGACGGCGTCGACCGGAGAGATCGGCTCGTTGCAGCTCGCGAACAGGAACACCGCCGGCGCGCGACCGAGCGACAGCACGTCGTCGACCGCGGCCAGCTCGTTCCAGATGGCGTGACTGATGTGCGCGTGCTCGAAGACCACCCCGACGCGCGTCGACCGCGCCGCGCCGTCGATCAGCGCCGGCAGGAGGTACTGCCGCCACAACCGCACCTGCACCAGGGTCGCGGCGTCGAACCCGACGCTTCCCAGGTTCGGCCGGGCGTAGGCCGTGTTCGCGCGAACGTCCAGCAGGGCCGACGCGAGGCGCGAGTTCTTGCCGATCAGCGTGCACAGCGTCTCGTTCCGGTCCGCCGCGTAGCCGACAAAGCGGAAGCCCGGCATGGGCAGGTAGATCGAGAAGCGCAGATCGCCGCCGTCCGGATGGGCCGTCTCCTGGCCGCCGCGCGCGACGATCGCCTTCGTCACCAGTTCGGGCAGGTGGGGCGGAGCCCCCGCCGGTGCGGCGTTGAGGCGTGCCAGCGCCGCGTGCATCGCCTGCGCCCGCGGATCGGAACCGCCGCCCGTGACGACCCGGACAGCGTGCTCCGGGCTCGCGGCAGCCGCGCGTGCGAGGGCTTCGATCAGGAGGTGGAGATCCTCGATCATGGCCCGCGTGTTCGACGCGTCGCCGTCGTCGGTGTGGAGCGCCTCGGCCTGCCAGTCGAGCGGGCCGGCGCCGTCCCACGGCGCGGCGAGGAAGTCCGCAGCGCAGGACGCCAGCGGTGTGCCGTCCGGGTTCAGGAATCGGAACGCGCGCGCGTCGTTCGGACCCAGGAGCGCGACCACTGTGACGCGCCCGCCGAGATCGATCAGACCCAGGACATCCCAGTCGGGCTCCGTCGGGGCAGGCGCGACGAGCCGACCATCGCGGCTCGCGACCGCCTCGCCCGATCGCTGCAGCCTGCGGGTGTGGCGGATGATCATGGGCGCCCGTCCTCGATAGCTCCGTCCGGGTTTGTCGAAGTTCGGGCGTTGCCACAAGGAGGCCCTTGGGCGCGCCCCCGGAACAGGCCGATCCGATCGGATGCGCCCGACGCGCCCGCAGTGGACCCGCGTCCCGTCGACGGGGTGAAGGCGGCCCGCGATCACCTGTCCCGCCGACATAGCAGAGCGGGGTGCCGCGGCGCGCTTCGATCGATGACGGCGCTGTCGGGTCGCCGGGAGCACTGACACATTGTTGCGGCGGCGCCGAGGAGTTCTTGCCGCGCGTCGCGCCGATCCTGGCCGACACGATCTGCTGCAGAGAGTTGTATATCTGCGGGTCACGCAGATACTAGAAGTTGCCAAATTTCCGGTACGGGCGGTATGATACTGGTACCGATTATCGATTTTGGTATATCGCTACCAGAGATCGGGTTTGTGCGAACCGATTTGCGCCGGAGGAGGCCAGGCTGTTGCAGACTACGGCTGATCTTGCATTGCGCGCGGCCGGCTATGTCGGCGCCTGGACAGCGGACGTGTCGGCGGGACAATCCCTCCTCGACGAGGGGACGGCGGCGCTGCTCGCCGGGGATGCGACCCTGGCCGGGCGCCCGCTGCCCATCGAGATCGCCCTTCGATGCACCCATCCGGACGATCGCGACTGGGTCTTCGCGCGCATCGCCCGGGTGCGCCGGACCGGCGGCCCCGTCTCGGCCGAGTACCGCGTCCTCACGGACGGCGGCGAGGTTCGATGGGTTCTCGACCGTGGCAGCCTCACGCCCGATCCGGCGGGACGGATGCGCGGTCGCGGCATCATCATCGACACCACGGACAGCCACCGCGGCCCCTTCCTTCCGAGCGCGGCGGGCGATCTGCCGGCGGACGACCCAATGATCATCGCGGTCGATCACCTCCTGCAGGCGCGCGCGGCGATCGTCGCGATGGGCCACCAGCGGCTGCAACAGGTGTCGGATCTGGCGCTCTTCGAGGTCGGGCGAGCGCTGGCGCGGCGCGCTCGGGCGTAGCCGGACGGTCCTGTCCGCGGGACGCCGGCGCGGATCTCCCCGGATCGCCACGGATGCGAGTCAGTGTTCGAGGGCGTGCGCCGGAGCACGGTCGGCGGCCTCGGCCCGTGAGAGCTTACCGACAGGCCGAGAGATCAGTATTCCCGGTGGAGGCTCCGATGGCTGATGCTGCGATCCGCGAGACGATACACCTCGACGAAGGCGACGTGATCGTCCTGCTCCCCGGCAACCTGTCCCCGGCCAGCATCGGCCTGCTCCAGGCCAAGCTCGACGGTTTGGCCGCGGACCTGAACGCGCGGTGCCTGGAGGAAAGCCGCGCTTCCCTCTCGGGATTGGCCGGGCTGGCCGCCTTCCTCGCGAGCTGAGGCCGCCCAGACAGCGCAGCGCGGGCCGTTCTCGACCGTGCTGCGACGGCTGGAGGACAGGTGTCGCCGGTCGAGACAGCCGCGACATGCCCCCTCGCCCGACCCGGTCGGGAGCGGCCCTAGTGCAGGTGCAGGGCCTTGAGCGCCTTGCGCACCAGTTTCTCCCCACAGGGCTTGGCGATGAAATGGGCCTCCTCGGGCAGCGCGGTCGCCTCGCGCGGATCGCAGCCCGAGCAGACGATGATCCGGGTCTCCGGCCAGCGTGCCCGGACGGCGTGCGCGAGCGCGCGGCCGTCCATCGTGCCGGGCATGTTGATGTCGGTGTAGAGCAGGACGGCCCCGTCACATGCCTCCAGATGCTGGAGCGCGCCCTGGGCGTGTTCCGCCTCCAGCACCTCGAACCCCAACGCCGTCAGCATGTCGGCCGCGACGAGGCGGCTGAACTCTTCGTCCTCGGCGAGGACGGCGATGGGGCGAGGTCCTGACATGCAGCGGCAACTGCATCGCCGGGTCGCCTGTTTCAGCGTGGCCGGGGATTTTCCGACGCCTGCGACCCTTTCGACAAATCCGGCTCGCCGGCGGCGCTGTCGACCTCCCGACCGCGTACGCGGCGCACGAGGCCAACCCTGCGCGACCCCAGCCGGACGCTTCGGTCACCGATCCGGCAAGTCATCGCCGCGCTTGCCGGGCTTCCGGCGCCGTCGCCGAGATCAGCGTGTGCCGCCGCAGCCTCGTCCTCGACCGATGCGGCACGCGCCTCCAGTGCCGCGCCGACCTGTCCAGGCGAATACCTGACTCAGCCGGCCTCGCGGCCGCCGAAATATGTGCCTCGTCTGCGAGAGACTTCATATCCGAAAGTCGCCCATCGAGCCGGGTGCCCCTGTCGACGTAGAAGCGGCCGCGTCCTGTAGGGCGAAACCTGACTTATGATGCTTGCAACGGTTTGCTACGGCTGATGGTTACTGCTCGCGAAAAGCGTGGAGAGCTCGATGTACGCCTCGGTGCTGGGTGGTCCGGAGATAGCGGTCGAGCCTCCGGGTGCCGGTCCGCCGCCTGAGGCGATCACCCTCCGCGAACACATCCGCCTGATCCTGCGCAAGCTCCCGCGCCCCGCGCCCAGCGCTCAGTACAGCTGAAGGGAACGAAGCACGACACCGTCGGTGGTGTGGATCTCCACGCACCAGCGCTCGTCGGGATCGGGCAACTCGCCCCGTGCGTGCATCTCGGCGATCAGCTGCGTCGCCTCGGCCACGGCGATCTCGATCGAGTTTGCCAGCACGCCCTCCTCGTCCTCGATGACCTCGTCCGGCCCCCTCAGGCGGAAATGGTACCGCTCTACCATGTCGCTCCTGCTCACGCCGTCGGCACGGCATGCCGACCGCGCGAGGGTAGCATCGAATGGCCGGATAAAGCCAAGCTGGCATGCCAAGTCGGGGCCGACCGTGGCGAGATCCGCCCTGGGCGGCGCAGGTTCCCGCCTGTGATCTGCGAGGATGTCGGGGGCAAGGCCGGTGCGCGCCGACGCAGGTTGTTGCGCCAGTCAAGCTCTTAACGCGTCAGGCCTTTTCGCGGCGCATTGTGCGGGCATGTGCCATTGCCCGACGAGTTCGCCATGCATTTCGAGATCCGCGCGACCGACACCCGTCTGTGGACCTGGGTCCTCCTCGATACGACGCAGATGCCGGTCCTGACATCGGACCGCACCTTCCCCTCGGAAGCCCAGGCCTCGGCGGCGGCGCTGGCCTTCGCCAAGCTCGTCACGCGGGCCGGCAGGACTCTCACCGCCGCACCGCCGGGCGGCCTGATCTGAGGCGACCGCCGTTCCCCGGCGCGACGGGGTCTATGGCTGACGCCTGACGCAACCCCGCAGCGCCATGTCGGTGTGCAGGGCGACGATCTCCGCCTTGGTCATCCGGCCGTCGGGCCGGTACCACGTGCAGGCGCTGGTGAGCATCCCGAGGATTGCGTAGCCGGCGACCCGCGCATCCCGGACGTCCAGCTCCCCCGCCTCCGATCCCCGCTCGAGCAGCGCGACCAATCGGTCTTCGTAGGCCCGGCGCAGGGCGACGATCGCCGCGTAATGCGGCGGGTCGAGCGAGCGCAGCTCGAAATTCGCGATGAAGACTTCCTGCTTCTTCTCGAGATGGTACGTGACATGGTGCGCCACGAAGGCGCGGAGACGGTCCGTCGGGGTGCCGGTCGCCGTCGCCAGCGCCGCGTCGGTCCGCGCCAGCAGCGTCTCCATGTGGTCGCGGACGATGTCGAACAGCAGATCCTGCTTGCTGCGGATGTGGTTGTAGAGCGAGGCCGCCTGGATCCCGACCTCGGCGGCCAGGGCGCGCAGGGTCATCGCCTCGTAGCCGTGGCGATAGATGAGCCGAAGCCCGGCCCGGCGGATGGCGGCGGCCGTGCGCGGCCCGTTCGATCCGGCGGTGCGACCCACGAAGACACTCCGAAGAAAGTTCAGAGCGCAACAGACACCGGGGAATGCTCACGCCGATCCTCGCTATAGGCTAACGAACAACCGTTCGTAAATCGCCTTGCCAGCCTCGCTTAACGAACGTACGTTCGTTTCAAAGAGGCGAGTGCCCGATTCTCAGGCGAGGAGACGCGCGATGCCCATCGGCCTGCAGGATTTCGACTTCGGCCTGGGCGAGACGGCCGACGCCCTGCGCGCCGAGGTGGAGCGCTTCGCGCGCGCCGAGATCGCCCCCCGCGCGGCGGCGATCGATGCCAGCAACGCGTTTCCCGCGGACCTCTGGCGCAAGCTCGGCGCCCTCGGCGTTCTGGGCGTCACCGTCGAGGAGACCTATGGCGGCGCCGGCATGGGCTACCTCGAGCACGCCGTGGCCATGGAGGAGATCAGCCGGGCCTCGGCCTCGGTCGGGCTGTCCTACGGCGCGCATTCCAACCTCTGCGTGAACCAGATCCGCCGCAACGGCACCGAGGCGCAGAAGCGGCGCTACCTGCCGAAGCTGATCGCGGGCGAGCATGTCGGCGCGCTCGCGATGTCCGAGCCGGGCTCCGGCAGCGACGTCGTCTCCATGCGGCTGCGGGCCGACAGGCGCGGCGACCGCTACGTCCTGAACGGCACCAAGATGTGGATCACCAACGGTCCCGACGCCAACGTCCTGGTGGTCTACGCCAAGACGGATCCCGAGGCCGGTCCGCGGGGGATCACGGCGTTCCTGGTCGAGAAGGATTTTCCCGGCTTCTCCACCGCGCAGAAGCTCGACAAGCTCGGCATGCGCGGCTCGAACACCTGCGAGCTGCTGTTCCAGGACTGCGAGATACCGGAGGAGAACGTCCTGGGCGCGGTCGGGCGCGGCGTCGGCGTGCTGATGTCGGGCCTCGACTACGAGCGCGCCGTGCTGGCCGCCGGGCCGCTCGGCATCATGCGCGCCTGCCTCGACGTCGTCCTGCCCTACCTCCACGAGCGCCGGCAGTTCGGTCGGCCGATCGGCGAGTTCCAGCTCATGCAGGGCAAGATCGCCGACATGTACACGGCGACGAACGCCGCCCGGGCCTACGTCTACGCGGTGGCGCGGGCCTGCGACCGCGGGCGGGCGACGCGCCGGGACGCCGCGGGCGCGATCCTGTTCGCGGCCGAGCGCGCGACCGCGGTAGCCCTCGACGCGATCCAGGCGCTCGGCGGCAACGGCTACATCAACGACTATCCGACCGGCCGCCTGCTGCGCGACGCCAAGCTCTACGAGATCGGCGCCGGCACGAGCGAGATCCGGCGGATGCTGATCGGCCGCGAATTGTTCGCCGAGACGGCCTGAGCGGGGAGCGGGCCCCATGCCGGTGATCGAATCCGCTCTGGATCCGCGCGCGCCCGAGGCCCGCGCCAATGCCGAGGCCATGCGCGCCCTGGTGGCGGACCTGCGCGCGACCGCCGACCGCGTCCGGCTCGGCGGCGGGGAGGCCGCGCGGGAGCGCCATCGCGCCCGCGGCAAGCTCCTGCCCCGGGACCGGATCCGGGCGCTGATCGACCCGTTCTCGCCCTTCCTGGAAATCGGCCAGCTCGCCGGGCACGGCCTCTACGGCGGCGAGGTCCCCTCGGCCGGGATCGTCACCGGCATCGGCCGCGTCGCGGGGCGCGAGTGCGTGATCGTCGCCAACGACGCGACCGTGAAGGGCGGCACCTACTTCCCGATGACGGTGCAGAAGCACCTCCGGGCGCAGGAGATCGCGCAGCAGAACCGGCTGCCCTGCCTCTACCTCGTCGACAGCGGCGGCGCGCATCTGCCCAGCCAGGACGAGGTCTTCCCGGGCCGGGACCATTTCGGCCGCATCTTCTACAACCAGGCGACGATGTCGGCGCAGGGCATCGCCCAGATCGCCGTGGTGATGGGCTCCTGCACCGCCGGCGGCGCCTACGTGCCGGCGCTGTGCGACGAGTCGATCATCGTCCGCGGCCAGGGCACGATCTTCCTCGGCGGGCCGCCGCTGGTGAAGGCCGCGACCGGCGAGGTGGTCAGCGCCGAGGAGCTCGGCGGTTCCGACGTGCACGCCCGGATCTCGGGCGTGACCGACCACATGGCGGAGACCGACGCCCACGCCCTCGGCATCGCCCGCCGCATCGTGGCCAACCTGAACGCGGTGAAGCGCCCCGCGCTCGCGCCGCGGCAGCCCGAGCCGCCGCGCTACGCCGCCGAGGAGATCTACGCGGCGGTGCCGGCCGACCGCCGGACGCCCTACGACGTGCGCGAGGTCATCGCCCGGCTGGTGGACAGCAGCGACTTCGACGAGTTCAAGCACCTCTACGGCCAGACCCTGGTCTGCGGCTTCGCCCATATCTGGGGCTACCCGGTGGGGATCGTCGCCAACAACGGCATCCTGTTCTCGGAGAGTGCCCTGAAGGGCGCCCACTTCGTCGAGCTCTGCGCCCAGCGCGGCGTGCCCCTGGTGTTCCTCCAGAACATCACCGGCTTCATGGTCGGCCGGCGCTACGAGGCCGGCGGCATCGCCAAGGACGGGGCCAAGATGGTCACCGCCGTCGCGACCGCGGCGGTGCCGAAATTCACCGTCCTGATCGGCGGCAGCTTCGGGGCCGGCAATTACGGCATGTGCGGGCGGGCCTACGGGCCGCGCTTCCTCTGGATGTGGCCGAACGCGAGGATCGGCGTGATGGGTGGCGAGCAGGCCGCCTCGGTCCTGGCCACGGTCCGGCGCGACTGTGTCGAGGGCCGCGGCGGCACGTGGTCGGCGGAGGACGAGGGGGCGTTCAAGGCGCCGATCCGGGCGCAGTACGAGGAGCAGGGCCACCCCTACTATTCCAGCGCCCGGCTCTGGGACGACGGGGTGATCGACCCGGCCGACACGCGCCGCGTCCTGGCGCTCGGTCTCTCGGCGAGCCTCAACGCGCCGATTCCCGAGACCCGCTTCGGCCTGTTCCGGATGTAGGAGGCGCGGGATGAGCGGCACCTTGCTGGAGACGGTCGACGAACGCGGGGTCGCCACCCTGACGCTCAACCGTCCGGAGCAGCACAACGCCTTCGACGACGGCCTGATCGCCGCCCTCACCGCGTCCCTGCACCGGCTGGGCGCCGCTGCCGGGATCCGGGCGGTCGTCCTGGCGGGCGCGGGCCAGAGCTTCTCGGCGGGCGCCGACCTCGCCTGGATGCGCCGGATCGCCGGCCAGTCCTTCGACAGCAACCTCGCCGACGCCGCCGGGCTCGCGGGGCTGATGCACAGTCTCGACCGGCTGCCGAAGCCGACGCTCGCCCTCGTGCACGGGGCGGCCTACGGCGGCGGCGTCGGGCTCGCCGCCTGCTGCGATATCGCCATCGCGGCCGAGAGCGCGCGGTTCTGCCTGAGCGAGGTGCGGCTCGGCCTGATCCCGGCGACGATCGGCCCCTACGTGGTCAACGCGATCGGCCCGCGCTGGGCCCGGCGCCTGTTCCAGACCGCGGAGGTCTTCTCCGCCGAGCGCGCCCGGGCGATCGGCCTCGTGCACGAGGTGGTGCCCGACGACCGGCTGGAGGCGGCCGGCGCGGAGGTGCTGCGCGACATCCTCCGGGGTGCCCCGGGCGCGCAGGCCGAGGCCAAGGACCTCGTCTTCCTGTGCGAGGGGGGGCCGGTGGACGCCGACCTGGGGCGCGAGACGGGCCGGCGCATCGCCCGGCGCCGGGCCTCGGACGAGGGGCAGGCGGGCATCGCCGCCTTCCTCGACAAGCGCTTAGCCCCGTGGCGGCGGGACTGAGGGGGCGGCCATGTTCGGCAAGATCCTCATCGCCAACCGCGGGGAGATCGCCTGCCGGGTGATCGCCACCGCCCGGCGCCTCGGCATCGGCACGGTCGCGGTCTATTCGGAGGCGGATGCCGGCGCCCGACACACCCGGATGGCCGACGAGGCGTGGCCGATCGGGCCCGCCCCGGCGCGCGCGAGCTACCTCGTGGCCGAGCGGATCCTCGACGTCGCCCGGCGCGCCGGGGCGGAGGCGATCCATCCGGGCTACGGCTTCCTGTCGGAGAACGCGGACTTCGCCGGCGCCTGCGCCGGGGCCGGCCTCGTGTTCGTCGGCCCGCCCCCGGCGGCGATCCGCGCCATGGGCTCCAAGGCCAAGGCCAAGGCGCTGATGGAGCGCGCCGGGGTCCCGCTGGTGCCGGGCTATCACGGCGCCGCGCAGGATGTCCCAGCGCTGAAGGAGGCGGCCGCCCGGATCGGCTACCCGGTCTTGATCAAGGCCTCGGCCGGCGGCGGCGGCAAGGGCATGCGCGTCGTCGAGGCCGCCGCGGCGTTCGAGGCCGCGCTCGCCGGCGCGCAGCGCGAGGCGCGGGCGTCCTTCGGCGACGACCGGGTGCTGATCGAGGCGTACCTGACCCGCCCCCGGCACATCGAGATCCAGGTCTTCGCCGACAGCCACGGCAACACCGTCTCGCTGTTCGAGCGCGACTGCTCGATCCAGCGCCGCCACCAGAAGGTGATCGAGGAGGCGCCCGCCCCGGGGATGGATCCGGTCCGGCGCGCGCGGATGGGCGAGGCCGCGGTCGCGGCGGCGCGGGCGGTCGGCTATGTCGGCGCCGGCACGGTGGAGTTCATCGCCGAGGGCGAGACCTTCTACTTCATGGAGATGAACACCCGGCTCCAGGTCGAGCACCCGGTGACCGAGATGGTCACCGGCCTCGACCTGGTGGAGTGGCAACTGCGCGTGGCCGCGGGCGAGCGGCTGCCGCTCGGCGCCCCGGATCTGGCCCTGCGCGGCCACGCCATCGAGGCGCGGGTCTACGCCGAGGATCCGGCGCGCGATTTCCTGCCGGCGGTCGGCACCCTCGCCCACCTGCGCCAGCCGCCGGAGGTGCCGGGGCGGGTGCGGGTCGAGACCGGCATCGTGCAGGGCAACCGGATCACCCCGGATTACGACCCGATGATCGCCAAGCTGGTCGTCTGGGGCGAGGACCGGGCGGCCGCGATCCGGCAGCTCGCAACCGCCCTCGCCGCCTACGAGGTGGTCGGCGTGACGACCAATCTGGATCTCCTGCGCGCCGTCGCCGGCCACCCCGCCTACCGCTCGGCCGACCTCGACACCGGCTTCATCGCCCGCCACGCCGACGACCTGCTGGCGCCGCTCGCGACCGGTGCAATCGATCCCGCGCTCTGGGCCGCCGCCGCCCTGACCGTCCTGCGCGACCGGCGCGCGGCCGTCGCGGCGCAGGCGCTGGCGAGCGGCGACCCGTGGTCGCCCTGGGCCGATCCGGATGCGTGGCGGATGAACGGGGCGGGCTACCAGGAGCTGCAGTTCCGCCACGGCGACGCGCCGCCCGTCACCCTGCGGGCATGCCCCCTCCCCGACGGCAGCGCCCGCCTCGACCTGCCGGGCGGCACCGTCCTGGCGGCGCTCGCCGAGGACGCCGAGGGCGAGCGGCTGATGCTGGACGGCGTCTGGCGCCGGCTGCGCACGGTCCGCCGCGGCGCGGAGCTGACGGTGATCGTCGGCGGCCGGAACGCGACGCTGGTCCACGTCGATCCCCTCGCCCCGCCCCGGACCGAGGCGTCCGGCAGCGACCGGGTGACGGCGCCCGTGCCGGGCCGCCTGACCCAGCTCTGGGTGCGGCCCGGTGATGCCGTTGAGAAGGGCGCGCCGCTCGCGGTGATCGAGGCGATGAAGATGGAGATCACCCTCCGCGCGCCGCAGGCCGGCACCGTCGCCGAGACCCGCCACGCCGTCGACGACATGGTCGAGGAGGGCACCGAGATCGTCACCTTCGCGGCGGAGGAGCGGCCCGCATGAGCTATCCGGCCCGGGTGCAGGTGATCGAGGTCGGGCCGCGCGACGGGCTCCAGAACGAGCCCGCGCCGGTGCCGATCGCCGCCAGGGTGGCGCTGATCGAGGCCCTGGCCGAGGCCGGGCTGACCCGCATCGAGGCCGGCAGCTTCGTGTCGCCCCGATGGGTGCCGCAGATGGCCGAGACCGCGGAGGTTCTGGCGCGGCTGCGCCCCCGGCCCGAGGTCGGCTATTCCGTTCTGGTCCCGAACCTGCAGGGCCTGGAGCGGGCCCTCGCCTCCGGCGTCCGGGACATCGCGGTGTTCGCCGCCGCCTCCGAGAGCTTCTCCCGGCGCAACGTCAACGGCTCGATCGCCGAGACCCTCGACCGCTTCGCCCCGGTGCTGGAGGCGGCGCGCGCGAACGACCTGCGGGTGCGGGGCTACGTCTCCTGCGTCCTGGGCTGCCCCTACGAGGGCGACGTCGCGCCGGTGGCGGTCGCCCGCGTCGCTGCGTCCCTCCACGCGATGGGCTGCCACGAGATCGCCCTCGGCGACACGATCGGGACCGGGACGCCGCGCGCGGCCCGGCGGCTGGTCGAGCGGGTGGCCGCCGACGTGCCGCTGCAGGCGATCGCCCTGCACTTCCACGACACCTACGGGCAGGCCCTGGCCAACATCCTCGCCTGCCTCGAACTCGGCGTGTCGGCCGTGGACGCCGCGGTGGCGGGCCTCGGGGGCTGCCCCTACGCGCCGGGGGCCGCCGGCAACGTCGCCACCGAGGACGTCGTTTACATGCTGCGCGGCATGGGCATCGAGACCGGGATCGATCTCGATGCCCTCGCCGCGGCCGGGCGGTCGATCGCGTCCCAGCTCGGCCGGGAGCCGGCCTCGAAGGTCGCCCGCGCGCTGGCCGCCGCGCCGCCGCCGACACCCTGATCGACGGGCGGCCTCGGACAGCGCCGCGGCGGCGCGCGCGTTCGGAGGAACGAGGGAGGACGACATGAGCGACCGGGCGGTGAGCTATGTCCACGGGGCGATCGGCGAGCCCCTGCTCGGCCTGACCATCGGCCAGGCCCTGGATCGCGCCGCCGCGGCGTGGCCGGATCACCTGGCGCTGGTCGCGCACGCCCAGGGCGTCCGATGGACCTGGCGCGAGCTGAGGGACCAAGCCGACGCCTTCGCGGCCGGCCTGCTCGCCCTCGGCCTCCGGCCCGGCGACCGCATCGGGATCTGGTCGCTCAACCGCGCCGAGTGGGTGCTGACCCAGTTCGCCGCCGCCCGTGCGGGGCTGATCCTGGTGACGATCAACCCGGCCTACCGGCTGTCGGAGCTGGAATTCGCGCTCAACAATGTCGGCTGCACCGCCCTGGTGACGGCGACGGCGTTCAAGACCAGCGATTATCTCGGGATGCTCGGCACCCTGGCCCCCGAACTCGCCGCCTCCGGGCCGGGCCGGCTGTCTGCCGCCCGCCTGCCGCACCTGCGCACGGTGATCCAGATCGGCGGACCGCCGGCCCCGGGGACGGTCCCGTTCGACGCGGTCGCGGCCCGGGGCGACGCGGCCGGCACCGGCGCCCTGCGCGACCTCGCCGACGCGATGCAGTTCGACGACGCGGCCAACATCCAGTTCACCAGCGGCACGACGGGCGCCCCGAAGGGCGTCACGCTGACCCACCACAACATCCTCAACAACGGCCACTTCGTCGGCCGCGCGATGCGGCTGACCGCCCAGGATCGGATCTGCATCCCGGTGCCGCTCTACCATTGCTTCGGCATGGTGATGGGCAATCTCGCGGCCCTGACCCACGGCTGCGCCATGGTCTTTCCGGGCGAGGGCTTCGATCCGCGCGCGACACTGGAGACCGTGCAGGCCGAGCGCTGCACCGCGCTCTACGGCGTGCCGACCATGTTCATCGCCGAGCTCGACCATCCCGAGTTCGCGCGCTTCGATCTCCGCTCCCTGCGGACCGGGATCATGGCGGGCGCGCCGTGCCCGATCGCGGTGATGCGCCGGGTCGTGGAGGAAATGAACATGCGGGATGTCACCATCGCGTACGGCATGACCGAGACCAGCCCGGTGAGCTTCCAGAGCTCGAGCGACGACCCGCTGGAGCGGCGCGTCACGACCGTCGGCCGGATCCACCCGCATCTCGAGGTCAAGATCGTGGATCCCGAGGGACGCGTGACCCCGCGGGGCGAGCGCGGCGAGCTGTGCACGCGCGGCTACTCGGTCATGCTCGGCTACTGGGCGGACGCGGAGCGGACCGCGGAGGTTCTCGACGCCGCCGGATGGATGCACACCGGCGACCTCGCGACGCTGGACGCGGAGGGGTACTGCAACATCGTCGGCCGGATCAAAGACATGGTCATACGCGGTGGCGAGAACATCTATCCGCGCGAGATCGAGGAGTTCCTCTTCCGGCATCCGCAGATCCAGGACGTCCAGGTCTTCGGGGTCTCCGACCCGAAATACGGGGAGGAGCTGTGCGCCTGGATCCGGCTGCGCGACGGCGAGACCCTGTCGGAGCCGGCAGTGCGCGCGTTCTGCGCGGGGCAGATCGCGCATCAGAAGATCCCGAAATACATCCAGTTCGTCGACGCCTTCCCGATGACGGTCTCCGGAAAGATCCAGAAATTCGTGATGCGTCGGTGCGTGGAGGAGCAGCTGGGCCTCGCGCGATCCGAGACGGCCTGAGCCGGTCCCCGCGAATGCTGTCATCGCCCGGCGGAACGAAGATTTCGTCGTCCAATCGGGCTTGAACGTTGCTGCGCGCGCCGCGAGCGGACATGCTGGCGCGCGACATCACCGAGGCGGCGTATCAGTGTCGGCATGGCCACAGGGCGACGGCGAGATGGCCGCGCGCATCCGCGACTTCGGCTGGGAGCGGACGCCGCTGGGGCCGCCCGCCCGCTGGCCGGAGCGCCTCAAGGTGATGGTCGAGCAGGTGCTCGCCAGCCCGCTGGTCGCGTCCCTCGTCTGCGGGCCCGAGCGCCTCCTGATCTACAACGACGCCGCCGCCCGGCTCTACGGCGCCCGGCACCCCGAGGGTCTCGGCCGGCCGCTCGCGCGCACGTTCCCGGAGGGGTGGGCGACGGTCGCGGACTTCTACGCGCGCGCTTTCGCGGGCGAGGCCGTGCAGGTGGCCGGGCAGCCGCTGGACACCCGCGGCGAGGGCGCCGCGGAGGACGTCTTCGACGCGCTCCTCGTGCCCGTGCGCGACGCCGACGGGAAGGTCATGGCCGTCCACATGACCGGCTTCGAGATCGGTGAGCGCCTGCGCGCCGAGGCCAAGCTGCGGACGAGCGAGGCCCGGTACCGCCACCTCTTCGACGCCATCGACGAGGGCTTCTGCACCATCGAGGTCCTGCTCGACGCGGCCGGGCGGGCGGTCGACTACCGCTTCCTGTCCGTGAACGCGGCCTTCGAGCAGCAGACCGGGCTCCGCGACGCGGTCGGCCGGACGGTCCGGGCGCTGGCGCCCGACCTCGAGCCGCACTGGTTCGAGACCTACGGCCGGATCGTCCGAACCGGCAAGGCGGAACGCTTCGAGGACCGCGCCGACGCGCTCGGGCGCTGGTACGAGGTCTACGCCTTCCCGATCGGGGCGCCGGAACGGCGGCAGGTGGCGGTCCTGTTCAAGGACATCCTCCAGCGCAAGCGCGCCGAGGAGCGGCTGCGCGCGAGCGAGGAGCGGTTCCGCGCCCTCGTCACGGCCAGCTCGGACGTCATCTACCGCATGAGCCCGGACTGGAGCGAGCTGCGGGTCCTGGAGGGCCGCGGCTTCCTGGCCGACACCGTCACCCCGAACGACGACTGGCTGAGCGCCTACATCGATCCGGCCGACCAGCCGCGCCTGCGCGAGGCCATCCAGCGGGCGATCCGATCCAAGACGATGTTCGAGCTGGAGCACCCCGTCCGGCAGGCGGACGGGAGCCTGGGCTGGGCGCTGTCCCGGGCCGTGCCGCTGCTCGACGATGACGGCGAGATCCGCGAATGGTTCGGCGCCGCCAGCGACGTGACCGCGCGCAAGCGGGTGGAGGACGATCTGCGCGCGAGCGAGGAGCGGTTCCGCGGGCTGGTCGAGGGGTTCGGTCAGTTCAGCTGGGAGGCCTCGGCCGAGGGCCTCATCGAGGTCGACAGCCCGGGCTGGCGCGCGTTCACCGGGCAGCGCCCGGACGAGTGGCTCGGGCGCGGCTGGATCCACGCGATCCACGCGGACGACCGGGCGCTCACGGAAGCGAAGTGGCGGCAGGCCGTCGCGACGCGGACGGCGGTCGATCACGAGTATCGCCTGTGGCACGCCCCGAGCGCGTCCTGGCGGTGGTGGAACGTCCGCGCGGTGCCGATCACGAACCCCGACGGGTCGATCCGCAAGTGGTCGGGGGTGAACATTGACGTCACGGACCACCACAGGCTGCTGGCGCGCCAGGAAGTGCTGATCAACGAGCTGCAGCACCGCACGCGCAACCTCCTCGGCGTCGTCAGCGCCGTGGCGGGCAAGACACTGCGGCAGGGCAGCTCGGTCGAGGCGTTCGAGGCGCGGCTGCAGGCGCTCAGCCGCGCGCAGGGCCTGCTCAGCCAGTACGGCAGCGACTCGGTCGAGGTGGGCGCGCTGGTGCGCGCCGAGCTGGCCGCCTACGTCGACGGCGCGACCGACCGCATGACCGTCGCCGGCCCCGAGGTGCACCTGACCGCGCGACAGGTGCAGAACTTCGCCCTCGCCGTCCACGAGCTGACGACCAACGCGGTCAAGCACGGGGTGCTCAAGACCGGGACCGGCCATCTCAGCGTCACCTGGGAGATCGTGCGCGACCGGCGCGAGCGCCGCCGACTGGCCCTGTGCTGGATCGAGAGCGGCCTGCCCGCGCAGGCGGCGCGCGTCACCCGCCGCGGCTACGGGACCGAGTTGATCCAGGAGGCGCTGGCATATGCCCTGGGCGCCACGGTCGAGTACGCGCTGGACCGCGACGGCGTGCGCTGCCGCATCGAGATGCCGGTGTCCTAGGATGCGCGCGCGATCCGTCAACGTTGGTCAGCGGCTTCCGCGATCACGAGACCGTCCACCCGAAGCATTCGAGCATCATCATCTCGGATCCAGCGCGAGAAAATTCAACGACAACCGTTACAGCGCGATCTACCGCGTCCCGACCGGCAGATAATATCGTCTGACGGCGCCCCAGTTACGATCGTAACCAAAAACTCTTCCGACAGACACGAAAGCGGTCGATCACCGAACTTACTATGCATCTCGGACAGTCATGAGGTCTGAGAATGAACGGTGTCGCCCCCTCGATCCGCCCTGCCGCGCGAGCCGGAGATCCGGACGCGGCGTTTCTCGCGACCGTCGCGGCGCTTCGGCCCCTCATCGCGGAGCACCGGTCGGCCCTCGCTGTCGGCCCGGACCTGCCGGAGCCGGTCGCAGAGGCGCTCATCGACGCCGGTCTCGCGCAGCTCTGGCTTCCGCGGGGCCTGGGCGGTCCTGAAGCGCATCCGCTGAGCGTCCTGGCGGCGATCGAAGCTCTGGCGGAACTCGACGGTTCGGTCGCCTGGTGCGCCGCGATCTCGTCCGGGGGCGCGTCACGCTTCGCCGACCTGATCGACGCGGACGTGATGCGTTCGCTCATCCCTGCCGGCAGGAAGTTCGCGGGCAGCGGGAGCGGCCAGCCGACGGGAACAGCGGTTCGCCATGGATCCGGCTGGCGGATCAACGGACGCTGGTCCTGGGCGAGCTTCTGCCGCTACAGTTCCGTGTCCGCATTGATGTGTGTGGAGATCGAGGGCGAGCGGCCGAAGCTCGACGAGAACGGGCGGCCGTCGCTGCGCGGCGTCTTCATCGCCTCGAAGGATGTCGAGGTCGTCGGCAACTGGAATGCCGGGGGGCTCCGGGCCAGCGGGAGTCACGACGTCGCGTGCACCGACATCTGGGTGCCGAACGCGCAGACCATCGACGGCGCGAGCCTCATGATGCCTCGCGACAGAAGGCCCCTCTACATGCTGCCCATGGCATCGGCGGCCGCGATCGCCGCCATCGGTGTTCCGCTCGGGATCGCCCGGGCCTCGATCGACGCGTTCATCGATCTCGCGCAGACGAAGACGCCGCATGGCGGCAAGGTGCCCCTGAGACTTCGCGAGGATGTCCAGGTCGCGATCGCGCGTGCCGAGACGAGCCTCGAAGCCGCGCGCGCCTTCGCCCGGGACACGGTCTCCGAATTCTGGTGGGAAGCCGAGAACGGCCGTCCGATAACGCTCGCGTGGCAGGCCAAGCTTCGGCGGGCCTGCTGGTACGCGGGCCATGTCGGGAAGCAGGTGGTCACGAGCATGTACGAGGCGGCCGGCAGTTCCGCCGTCCTCGAAGACCTGCCGTTCGCGCGCCAGCTCCGCGATGTCTACGCGGCCTGCCAGCACATGCATTATCAGGACCGGCTGCTCGTGCCGACCGGCCGCATCCTTCTGGGCCTCGAAGCCGACGCGCCGTTCATCTAGAGCCGTCGCCGATCACGCATGCGCCGACCGCTCCTCGCGCCACGGTCGCCCCCGTTCCTCGGGACCCCATCGAGGAGGGACGCGACCCTGGCTTCACGAACAGGCGTTCTCGACCTTCGAGAAGATGGTCGTCTCGAGCGCGACGTGATCGGCCACGGCCTTCGGCTGCGAGGACCGTTCGACGGCGTGGAAGACCGCGTGGATCGCCTCGGCCGTCTTCTCGTCGGTCCGGACGAGGCGCCCGGTCCAGGCCGTGATCTCCTGGGGCGACGACGTGCTGGTCACGAAGCCGATGATGTCGCCCTCGGCCGTGCCGACGAGGATGCGGCTTCGATGCGTCTGCGCGAAGCCGGGATCGGCGGCGGTGTAGGTCCCGGAGACCGCCTCGCCCATCTGGAGGAGGCGGAGTTCCGCGCCGGCTTGGCTCCGCCAGACACCATCGAACATCGTTGCTCAAGCCCGCCGATCGAGCGGCCGCTCGCACGGCCCATCACAAGCGATATAGCAGATTTGATATAACGGATGCGCGAGCCCGGCAATGCTGGGGCGCGGTCCGCGTCTCGTGAGGCCCTGAGCGCGGCCCCGCTACCAGAGGGCCCCGTGCGGGTGGAACCGCACGGCGTCGCCCGGCACGACCTCGGTCCGGTCATCCTCCAGCTCCACGAGGCCGTCGGATTCGGTGAGCGATGACAGCATGCCCGCGCCGTCGCGCTGGAACTTCCGGGCCTCCCAGGCGCCGTCGGCGTCCCGGGCGAGGCTGACCCGGACGAACTCCCTGCGGCCCGCGCGCTTCCGATAGGGAAAGGCCGCCCTGACGGTGAATCCGCGCGACGGCGCGTAGGCCTCGCCGGCGAGCCGGGCGAGGAGCGGCCGCACCACGAACAGCAGGGTGACGTAGACAGCCACCGGGTTGCCCGGCAGGCCCAGGAACGGCTTGCCGTCGATCATGCCCATCGCGACCGGCCGTCCCGGCTTGATCCCCAGCCGCCAGAACACGAGGCGCCCGATGCTCTCGACGGCGGTCTTCACGTGATCCTCGTCGCCGGTCGACACGCCGCCCGAAGTCAGGATCACGTCGTGCTCGGCGGCCGCCGCCGAGAGCCTGGCCGCGAGGGCCGCCGGGTCGTCGCGGATGACGCCGAGGTCGCGCGCCGCGACGCCCATCCGCCGGAGAAGAGCGAGCAGCAGGACGCGGTTCGAGTCGTAGATCGCGCCCGGCCCCAGGGGCGACCCGGGCTCGACGAGTTCGTTGCCCGTCGAGAACACGCCGACCCGCAGGGTGCGGCGGACCTTCAGCGTGCGCAGGCCGACCGCGGTCGCCAGGGCCAGGTCCTGCGGCCGGAGACGCCGGCCGGCCGCGATGATCGTCGAGCCCTTCGCCGCGTCCTCGCCGGCGTCGCGGCTGTTGGCGCCCCGCTTCAGCCCGAGCGGCAGGGACACCCGGCCGTCGGGCAGGACCTGGACGTCCTCCTGCATGAAGACGGTGTCGGCCCCCGCCGGCATCGGGGCCCCGGTGAAGATCCGGGCGGCCGAGCCCGCCACCGACACGCCTTCGGGGGAGGCGCCGGCCGCGACGACCGCGCCGACCGGCAGGATCGTCGCATCGGAGGCGCGCAGGTCCGCGAAACGGACCGCGTAACCGTCGACGGCCGAGTTGGGGAACGGCGGGACGTCGATGGGCGCGACGCAATCCTCGGCCAGGACGCGCCCGTCGGCGTCCGGGACGGGAACGTCCTCGGTGCCGACGATCGCTGCGAGCCGCTCGCCGAACAGCGCGTGCGCGTCCTCGATGGTCATCAGAGGACCGCCGAACGCGAAGCAGTCGTCGCTGAGCTGGGCCATCCGGCTAGAGCCTCCCGAGGACGTCTTCGAAGGGAACGGCCACGTCGAGCATCAGCCCCGTCACCGCCGCCGCGTCGTTCAGATCTACGACGGGAATGCCCGAGGCCGGAAACGCGACGTCGCTCGCGATGCCCACGATGGTGGTGTCCAGCGGATGGAGGGGCGGGCGGCCGTTCTCGGCGCGATGGACCTCGATCTTGGGGATTGGCTCCCGCTTGTACCCTTCCACGACGACGAGGTCGCACGGGCTGATCCGCCGCAGGAGCTGGCCGAGGCTCGCCTCCTGCTCGTCGCGCAGCTCGTGGACCTGGGCCCAGCGGCGGCCCGACGAGATCAGAACCTCGCTCGCGCCCGCCCTGCGGTGCTCGTAGGAATCCTTCCCAGGCCAGTCCGTGTCGAAGTCGTGATGGGCGTGCTTGATGGTCGCCACCCGCACCCCGCGGGCGACGAGCAGGGGGATGGCCCGGACCAGCAGGCTGGTCTTGCCGGCCCCGCTCCACCCGGCGAGTCCGATTATGCGCATGCCGGACACCGCTGACAGCCCCTCTCGTGCCGTTCCCACTGCCCCGCGCGAGGGCTCAGGGCAAGCGTCGGCCGCGCCGCCGGGACGCGTGACCCCGGCGTCACGCAAATTGAAACGACTTCAAAAACGATATAACACCTCCGCTATAACGGCTGCCATTTGGTATGCCACGAGCGAGCGCCACGCCAACGGACCCGAACGGGCACGCCATGCACGACTTCAACCGTCCCTCGATCGCGCAGGCCTGAGCATGGGCGACGCATCCTCCGCGGCGGACTGGGCCGCCATCGTGACGGACGCCTACTGCGCCGACGCGAAGCCGCCGCTCACGCAGGAGCTCGCCGGCCGGGTCCGCGACGCGCTCGCCCAGGCGGCCGCGTCGCCGGCCGGAGACGCGCCGGGCTCCCTGATGGACCGCCTGAACGACGCCCTCGACGCGTTCGAGACCGAGCTGCGCTCCGTCGTCGGACCCAGGGTCACGTCCCTGGACGAGGCGACGGGCACGGCCACGATGAAGCCGCGGTCCGAGGCCGGCCAGCCGCTCCGGGCCTTCGGCGGCCAGTAACCTCCGACCGGCCCTCAGGACACCGCGACCACCCGTCCCAGCAGTTGGAAATCAGATACCGCATGAGTGAGGCACCGGGGACAGTCAGGACTTTCTCGCATCCCGGCCGGGGGCGGAACAAGGCGCGCAGCGTCCCCAAGGGGCGCCAGGTCGAGCCGCGGGCGAAGGTCGAGATCGAGGAGCTTCTCGGCTCCCGCTCGCGCCAGCGCGACCTGCTCATCGAGCACCTGCACCTGATCCAGGACACCTACGGCCAGATCAGCGCCGAGCACCTGGCGGCGCTCGCCGACGAGATGGCCCTGGCCTTCGCCGAGGTGTTCGAGACCGCGACCTTCTACGCGCATTTCGACGTCGTGAAGGAGGGTGACGCCTCGATCCCGCGGCTGACCGTCCGGGTCTGCGACAGCATCACCTGCGCGATGTTCGGCGCCGACGAGCTGCTGGAGACGCTCCAGCGGGAACTCGCCTCCGACGCCGTCCGCGTCGTGCGCGCGCCCTGCGTCGGCCTGTGCGACCACGCGCCCGCCGTCGAGGTCGGGCACAACTTCCTGCACAAGGCCGACCTCGCCTCCGTGCGGGCCGCGGTCGAGGCCGGCGACACGCACGCCCATATCCCGGACTACGTCGACTACGAGGCCTATCGGGCCGCCGGCGGGTACGCGACCCTCGACCGGCTCCGCAGCGGGGACCTTCCGGTCGACGACGTCCTGAAGGTGCTCGACGACGGCGGCCTGCGCGGCCTCGGCGGCGCGGGCTTCCCGACGGGGCGCAAGTGGCGCTCGGTGCGCGGCGAGCCCGGGCCCCGGCTGATGGCGGTCAACGGGGACGAGGGCGAGCCGGGCACCTTCAAGGACCAGCTCTACCTCAACACCGACCCGCACCGCTTCCTCGAGGGCATGCTGATCGGCGCCCACGTCGTCGAGGCGCCGGAGGTCTACATCTACCTGCGCGACGAGTATCCCATCTCCCGCGAGATCCTGACGCGCGAGATCGCGAAGCTCCCCGCGGGCGGCCCGCGCATAGACCTGCGCCGCGGCGCCGGCGCCTATATCTGCGGCGAGGAATCCTCGCTGATCGAGTCCCTCGAAGGCAAGCGCGGGCTGCCGCGGCACAAGCCGCCGTTCCCGTTCCAGGTCGGCCTGTTCAACCGTCCGACGCTGATCAACAACATCGAGACGCTGTTCTGGGTCCGCGACCTGATCGAGCGGGGCGGCGACTGGTGGAAGAGCCACGGCCGCAACGACCGCGTCGGCCTGCGCTCCTACTCGGTCTCGGGGCGCGTGAAGGAGCCGGGGGTGAAGCTCGCCCCGTCCGGCCTCACCATCCAGGAACTGATCGACGAGTATTGCGGCGGCATGGCGGAGGGCCACACCTTCGCGGCCTACCTGCCGGGCGGCGCGTCGGGCGGCATCCTGCCGGCGTCGATGAACGACATCCCGCTCGATTTCGGGACGCTGGAGAAGTACGGCTGCTTCATCGGCTCCGCCGCCGTCGTGATCCTGTCCGACCGGGACGATGTGCGCGGCGCCGCGTTGAACCTGATGAAGTTCTTCGAGGACGAGAGCTGCGGGCAGTGCACCCCCTGCCGTTCGGGGACCCAGAAGGCCCGCATCCTGATGGAGCAGGGCGTCTGGGACACCGAGCTCCTGGGCGAATTGTCCCAGTGCATGCGGGACGCCTCGATCTGCGGCCTCGGCCAGGCCGCCTCGAACCCGCTCAGCAGCGTCATCAAGTACTTCCCGGACCTGTTCCCCGCCCCGCGCGCCGCGGCTGCCGAGTGAGGCAACCGATGGTACCGGCGAATTCTATCCCGATGTCCGAGCCAGGAGCGGCCGCATGAGCAACGCCCCCGAACAGCGCGGCGACAAGACCGAGAAGCCCGAGATCCGGGCCGACGGGCTGCAGGATGCGGGCGGCCCCGCGCCGGGCCCGAAGCCGGGAGCCGGCGGCTCCTACTCGGAAGGGGCGAAGGCGGGCGGCCAGGCGGCCCCGGAGCCGTCGGGCTTGCACGATCTCAAGGAGCGGCCGACCGCCCCCTCGACCATCGCGTTCGAATTCGACGGCCAGCAGGTCGAGGCCGCCCCCGGCGAGACGATCTGGGCCGTCGCCAAGCGCCTCGGCACCCACATCCCGCACCTCTGCCACAAGCCCGAGCCGGGCTACCGCCCGGACGGCAATTGCCGCGCCTGCATGGTCGAGATCGAGGGCGAGCGCGTGCTGGCCGCCTCGTGCAAGCGCACGCCGGCCGTGGGCATGAAGGTCAAGTCCGCGACCGAGCGCGCCACCAAGGCCCGCGCCATGGTGCTCGAGCTGCTCGTGGCCGACCAGCCCGAGCGCGCGACCTCGCACGACCCGACATCGCACTTCTGGGTGCAGGCCGACTTCCTCGACGTGTCCGAGAGCCGCTTCCCCGCGGCCGAGCGCTGGACCGGCGACTTCAGCCACCCGGCCATGAGCGTCAATCTCGACGCCTGCATCCAGTGCAACCTCTGCGTCCGCGCCTGCCGCGAGGTCCAGGTCAACGACGTGATCGGCATGGCCTACCGCTCGGCCGACGCGAAGGTGGTGTTCGACTTCGACGACCCGATGGGCGGATCGACCTGCGTGGCCTGCGGCGAGTGCGTCCAGGCCTGCCCGACCGGCGCGCTGATGCCGTCCGCCTACCTCGACGCCGAGCACAACACCCGGACGGTCTATCCCGACCGCGAGGTGACCTCGCTGTGCCCCTATTGCGGCGTCGGCTGCCAGGTCTCCTACAAGGTGAAGGACGAGAGGATCGTCTACGCCGAGGGCGTGAACGGCCCGGCCAACCACAACCGGCTCTGCGTGAAGGGCCGCTTCGGCTTCGACTACGTCCACCACCCCCACCGCCTGACGGCGCCGCTGATCCGCCTGGACAACGTCCCGAAGGACGCCAACGACCAGGTCGACCCGGCCAACCCGTGGACGCACTTCCGCGAGGCGACCTGGGAGGAGGCGCTCGACCGCGCCGCCGGCGGCCTCAGGACGGTCCGCGACACCCATGGCCGCAAGGCGCTCGCCGGCTTCGGCTCCGCGAAGGGCTCGAACGAGGAGGCCTACCTCTTCCAGAAGCTGGTGCGGCTCGGGTTCGGCTCGAACAACGTCGACCACTGCACCCGGCTGTGCCACGCCTCGTCGGTCGCCGCCCTCATGGAGGGCCTGAACTCGGGCGCCGTGTCGGCGCCGTTCTCGGCGGCGCTCGACGCCGAGGTCATCATCGTGATCGGCGCCAACCCGACCGTGAACCACCCGGTGGCGGCGACCTTCCTCAAGAACGCCGTGAAGCAGCGCGGCGCCAAGCTGATCGTCATGGACCCGCGCCGGCAGGTGCTGTCGCGGCACGCCTACAAGCACCTCGCGTTCAAGCCCGGCTCGGACGTCGCGATGCTCAACGCGATGCTCAACGTGATCATCGAGGAGCGGCTCTACGACGAGCAGTACATCGCCGGCTACACCGAGAACTTCGAGGCGCTCAAGGAGAAGATCGTCGAGTTCACGCCGGAGAAGATGGCCTCGGTCTGCGGCATCGACGCGGAGACCCTGCGCGAGGTCGCCCGGCTCTACGCCCGGGCCAAGTCCTCGATCATCTTCTGGGGCATGGGCATCAGCCAGCACGTCCACGGCACGGACAACTCGCGCTGCCTGATCGCGCTCGCCCTCGTCACGGGGCAGATCGGGCGCCCCGGCACCGGCCTGCATCCGCTGCGCGGCCAGAACAACGTCCAGGGCGCGTCCGATGCCGGCCTGATCCCGATGGTCTACCCGGACTACCAGTCGGTCGAGAAGGCCGCGGTGCGGGAGATGTTCGAGGAGTTCTGGGGTCAGAAGCTCGACCCGCAGAAGGGCCTCACCGTCGTCGAGATCATGCGGGCGATCCACGCCGGCGAGATCAAGGGCATGTTCGTCGAGGGCGAGAACCCCGCGATGTCCGACCCGGACCTGAACCACGCCCGGCACGCCCTGGCGATGCTCGACCACCTCGTCGTGCAGGACCTGTTCCTGACGGAGACCGCCTTCCACGCCGACGTGGTGCTGCCGGCCTCCGCCTTCGCCGAGAAGGCGGGCACCTTCACCAACACCGACCGTCGCGTGCAGATCTCGCAGCCGGTGGTGTCCCCGCCGGGCGACGCGCGGCAGGATTGGTGGATCATCCAGGAACTGGGGAAGCGCCTCGGCCTGCCCTGGAACTACGGCGGCCCGGCCGACATCTTCCGCGAGATGGCCATGGTGATGCCGTCGTTCAACAACATCACCTGGGAGCGCCTGGAGCGCGAGGGCGCCGTGACCTACCCGGTCGACGCGCCGGACCAGCCCGGCAACGAGATCATCTTCTACGCCGGCTTCCCCACCGAGAGCGGGCGCGCGAAGATCGTCCCGGCCGCCGTGGTGCCCCCGGACGAGCTGCCGGACGAGGACTACCCGATGGTCTTGTCGACCGGCCGCGTGCTCGAGCACTGGCACACCGGATCGATGACCCGGCGCGCCGGCGTCCTCGACGCGCTGGAGCCCGAGGCGGTCGCCTTCATGGCCCCGAAGGAGCTCTACCGGCTCGGGCTGGAGCCCGGCGACACGATGAAGCTGGAGACGCGCCGCGGCGCGGTCCACCTGAAGGTGCGCTCCGACCGCGACGTGCCGGTCGGCATGATCTTCATGCCGTTCTGCTACGCCGAGGCCGCGGCCAACCTGCTGACGAACCCGGCGCTCGACCCGATGGGCAAGATCCCGGAGTTCAAGTTCTGCGCGGCCCGGGCCTCCGCCGTCCACACGGCCATGGCCGCCGAGTAGGCGGCGTGATCTCCGGCGGCGCGCCCAGGCGTGCCGCCGGACCCTGGCGGCGGACATCGGGCTGATCCTGTTTCCAATTGATCAGCCCGGTGCCGTCCTTGCGAGCGGAGCGAAGCAATCCAGTCGGCGCGACGCCGGCAGATGTCGCGCGGCCCTGGGTCGCTTCGCTGCGCTCGCGATGACGCAGCGGGCTGATGCTGTTTCCGGTCGATCAGCCCGGTGCCGTCCTTGCGAGCGGAGCGGAGCAATCCAGTCGGCGCGACGCTGACAGATATCACGCGGCCCTGGGTCGCTTCGCTGCGCTCGCGATGACGCAGCGGGCTGCACAGACCGAAGCCGACGCCCGACCGTCGAGAGACCGCTTCCCACGGAGGCCCACCTCTGCGCGGCCTCGCTCCTACGAATCGGCCTTCATCAGCGAGGCGAGAAGGTCGAGTTCGCCCGCCACGGCCTCCGAGGCGAGCCGCTCCATGCGCAGGTAGCTGTCGAGGATGGCGTCGCCCGTGCTGGTCAGGACCGCCCCGCCGCCCCGGCGGCCGCCCTTGCTCGCGGAGACGAGCGGCTCCTGGAACGCCTTGTTCAACGTGTCGATGAGGTACCAGGCTCGCTTGTAGCTCATGCCCATCCGGCGCCCCGCGGCGGCGATGGAGCCGGTGTCGCGGATGCCGCTCAAGAGGGCGGCCTTGCCCGGTCCCAGCAGGGTGTCCGAGCCCAGCTCGATCCGCAAACTGATGCTCGTGTCCTCGCCCAACGCACACCGCCGCTTCGCCGGAGGCCCCAGCGCCTCGCAGGCGTCCCTACGCGAAACGGTCGCGTCGATCATCCCGGCGGGCGACAGGATCGTCCGTCCCGTTCCGTCGAGGCCGGCCAACGGTGCGCACGTCACGCGGCTCACGCGGCGGGCGTGAAGCCCAGAGCGCGCAGCGCGGCGGCCGTCTCGGGCTCGCCCAGCAGGCTCAGGAAGGCCGCGAGCGCCGGCATCTCCCGCGCGTCCGCGCGATACGCGAGGTCGTAGGCCTCCTCCGTCAGCGGGCGGAAGCCCAGCCCGTAGGCATCCGCGACGCTCGCGATGGCCACGCCCCAGTCCGCCCTGCCCTGCGAGACCGCCGCGGCGACGGCGTTGTGCGAGCGCGGCTGGTTCCAGAACCCCGCCGGCCGGGCACCGTTCAGCAGCCCGTCCACGAGCAGGCGCGTGCCCGATCCGGCGTTGCGGTTGACCATCACGGCGTCGGGGTCGGCGAGCGCCGCGGCGACCGCGTCCGCGGCGTCGCGCCCTTCGAACCGGGCGTCGCCGCGGCGGAACACGACGCCCTGGAGGCGGCACCACCCGGGCGCGAGGGACAGGCCCTCGGTGAGGAACGGGGCATTGTACCGGCCCGTCTCGGGATCGAAGAGGTGCATGGCGGCGACATCGCACTCGCCGCGCCGCAGGGCGGCGAGGCCGCCGGCCGACCCGACCCAGATGGTGCGGGCGCGGTACCCTCGCTCGCCGAGCAGGCCGACCACCCGGTCCAGGCCGATGCAGTGGCTGCCGACGATCGTCAGGTCCGGCGCCCGCACGCCGGCGCCCAGGCGGACCACGGCGACGCCCTCCCCCGCCTCGACGCCGGCGCGCGCGGCCGGAACCGCGAAGAAGCCGTCCGCCTGCGAGAAGGCGGTGACCGAACCCGAGCCCTTCGGCAGCGGCAGGGCGATCGTCCCCTCGCGACCGTGGGCGAGGGAGGTCATCACGAACTCGGTGCGGCCGAGTTCGGAGGGCACCCGCTGGGACACTTGCGCCGCGATCGTCTCGTCCTCGCGCGGCGGCAACCCGGCGAGCGCCCGCACGTACGGCACGACGAAGTCGTGGAAGGTGAACATCGCGGAGGTGGGGAACCCCGGCAGGACGATGACCGGCTTTCCCTGCGCCACCGCCACGCAGAGCGGCTTCCCGGGCTTCAGGGCCACGCCGTGGAACAGGATTCCCGGCTCGCCGAGGCGGGACAGCACCCGGTGCGACACGTCGCCGGCGCCTTTGGACGTGCCGCCCGAGAGCACGACGAGGTCGCTGTCCCGGAGGGCGGACCGGAGGGCGGCCTCGAGGACGGAAGCCTCGTCGCGCACGATCCCGAGCCGGACCGGCTCCCCGCCGTTCTCGGTCACCGCGGCCGCGATGATCGCGCCGTTCGAATCGTAGATCGCGCCCTCGGGCAGGGGCTCGCCCGGTGCGACCAGCTCGTCCCCCGTGGACAGGATTGCGACCCGCGGGCGTCCTGTGACGTCGACGGCCGCCAGGCCGCACGCCGCCAGCATGCCGATCTCGCGGGCGGTGATCCGCGTTCCCGCGCGCAGCACCGTCTCGCCGCGGGCCATGTCGGCCCCGGCATAGCCCACGAACTGCGCCGGCCGCACCGCGGTCAGGACATCGACGGTAAGGCTCCGGGCGTCGAACTCCGTGTGCTCGACCATCACCACCGCGTCGGCGCCGCGGGGGATCACGCCGCCGGTGGCGATCGGCGTCGCCGTACCCGGCTGGACGACGACGGTCGGCGCGACGCCGCAGGCGAGGATCTCGCGGTTCAGCGTGAGACGCCGCGGGCTCGCCGGCCCGGCGCCTTCCGTGTCGGTCGCGCGCAGGGCGAAACCGTCGACCAGGGACCGGTCGAAGGGCGGGACGTCCATGGGCGAGGCGACGTCGCGGGCCAGAACGCGCCCGAGCGCGTCGTCCAACGACACCGTCTCGGACGGCAGGCGCGCGTGCGGGACCGCCGCCCGGAACCGCGCGAGCGCGTCGTCCCGGCTCATCACCCGGAGAAACTGCTCCTGGCTCGAGGCCGCGGCGAGGCGCGCGACGAAATCCGCCGCCCCGTCACGGTCCGCGTCGGCGCTCACAGGGCCCAAACCTCTACCTCCTCGCCGGCCCGGAAGCCTTCGCTCTCCGGCTCGACCACGACGATGCCGTCCGCCTGCACCAACCGACCGAGCGGAAGGCCGGCTCCGCCCAGCGGCTCCACGCCGTCCGACCCGCTCCGGACGAAGACGACCTCGGACAGACCGATCGACGAGACGATCTTCCGGAGGAGGACGTGCCGCCGCGGCGAGCGCTCCCGCGCGCCGGCGAGCCGCGCGATGAGCGGACGGCCGAGGGCCAGGAACGCGGCGAGCGCCGCCTCGGGAGGCCCGGGCACCAGGAGGACCGGCCTGCCGGCCGCGGAGCCGACCGCGGTGGTCTCCCCGGGCCGCAGGGCGATGCCGTGCGCGCGGACGTCTCCGGCGCGGGCGAGGGCCGCCGCGCTGTGGTCCGAGCGGCCGAAACCGCTGCCCCCGACCACCAGCACCGCGTCCGCCGTGCCGCCGCGGATCGCCTCGGCGATCTCCTCGCCCCCCCGGGCGCGAACCGCCTCGGTCGCCCCGCCCGCCCGCGCGATCAGACGCCCGAGCAGGGGCGACACGGTATCGAGGCTGGACGTCCCGGCGGTGACGACGCGCAAGCGCGGCTGACGGACGTCGACCGCCTCCAGGCCGGCCGCCTCCAGGACGAGCAGGTGAAGGGGCTCGATCCGGGTGCCGGCCTCGATCAGCCGCGCGTTGGCGGCGACGTCCTCCCCCGCTCCGCGCACGCCCTCCCGCGGGGCGATGTCCGCGACGACCATGCCGTCCGCGAATCCCTCCGGGGGCAGGACGGCATCGGTGCCCGACGGCAGCGGCTGTCCCGCCTCGACCCAGGGTGGCGGTCGCGCCGGGAAGATCGGCGCGTAGGCCGACGCGCCGCCCACCGCGGCGGCCGCGACCGCGAAGCCGTCCCGCATCGCCGTCGGGCCCGTGGGCACGGCAGCGTGCGCGACGACCGCTCGCGCGGCGACGCGTCCGAGCGCCGCTGCGAGCGGGACGGTCGCGGGTTCGACGGGAGCCGCCGCGCCGCTGAGCAGGATCGCCGCCTCCCGAAGCGGGATCAGCGCCGAGGACGCATTCCGGATCATCGTGGCGGCGATGCGCCATCCGGGTTCGATGATCAAGGGCCGGCGCGGCGGCCGACCCGCCGACACGACAATGGTCGCCCCGGGCGATATGCTCGCCGCCTATCCGCACGCGCTCCCCTGACAGGCATGACAGGTCCATTCCGCCGAACCTGCGTCACGAGGTCGGCCTCGACGGCTGATCTCGCCATCCGCCTCGTCCGATTCCCGAGGACCGGCCCGGGGGCATGATGCAGACGCTCCAGGACATCCTCTCCCGCCTGTTCAGCCTGGATCGGGACGTGCTGGCGATCGCGTGGCTGTCGCTGCGTGTCAGCCTCACCGCCGTCGGCATCGGTCTCGTGCTCGGCATACCCCTGGGTGCGTTCCTGGCCGTCGCCCGCTTCCCCGGACGCGGCGCCGCGGTCGGCCTGCTCAACGCCTTCATGGGGCTGCCGCCGGTGCTCGTCGGCCTCGCGCTCTACCTCGTCCTGTCCCGCTCCGGTCCGCTCGGACCGCTCGGCCTGCTGTTCACCCCCGCCGCGATGATCGCCGCGCAGGCGACGCTCGCGACCCCGCTCGTCGCCGCACTGACGCAGCAGGTCGTCGCCGACGCCCGGGTGCATCTCGGGGAGCAGCTGCGCTCCCTCGGGCTCTCCGCACCGCGTCAGGCCGCGGCGATGATCTACGACGTGCGCTTCTCCCTCGTGACCGCCGCGCTCGCCGCGTTCGGCCGGGCGATCTCGGAGATCGGCGCGGTCCTCGTCGTCGGCGGGAACATCGACGGGTATACCCGCACGATGACGACGGCGATCTCCCTGGAGACCCAGAAGGGCGATCTCAGCCTCGCCCTGGCGCTCGGCCTCGTGCTGATCGGCCTCGTTCTGGTGGTGAACGTCGCCGTGGCCCTGCTCCGCCGGCACGCCGCGCGGGTGTACGGATGAGCGCGACACCGGCCATCCGCCTCGAGGACGTGACCCTGGTCCTCGACGGTCGGACGGTGCTCGACCGTCTCTGCCTGGAGGTCGCTACGGGCAGCGTCACGGCCGTCATCGGCCCGAACGGGGCGGGCAAGAGCGTCACCCTGAGGGTCGTCGACGGGCTCCTGCGGCCCGACGGCGGCACGGTGCAGGTCGGCCCGCACCGGCGGGCCTTCGTGTTCCAGCGGCCGGCGCTGATCCGCGCGACCGCGGCCGCGAACGTCGCGCTGGCTCTCGGAGACCTGCCCCGTCCTGCGCGGGCCGCGCGGGTGGAGGAGGCGCTCGCCCGCGTCCGCCTCTCCGAGCGCGCCCGCGATCCCGCGACGCGGCTCTCCGGCGGCGAGCAGCAGCGGCTGGCGCTGGCCCGTGCCTGGGCGGTCGGCCCCGACCTGCTCCTCCTCGACGAGCCGACCGCGAACCTCGACCCGGCCTCGACCGAGATCGTCGAGGGATTGGTGTCCGCGATGGCGCGGGCGGGCACCACGGTCGTGCTCGTCTCACACAATCTCGGGCAGGTGGCGCGCCTCGCCGACGCGGTGATCGTGCTGGCCTCGGGCCGCGCCGTCGAGCATGGTCCCGCCCGACAGATCCTGTTCTCGCCCCGGACGTCCGAGGCGCGGGCCTACCTCGCTGGGGAATTGCCGTGGACGCCTTTCGTCGCCGCCTCCTGACCCTGGGACTGGCCGCGCTCCTGAGCGCGGCTGCCCTCCTGCCGCCGGCCGAGGCCGAACCGGTGTCGATCGTCGTCGCCTCGACGACCTCGACCGAGCAGTCCGGCCTGTTCAAGCACATCCTCCCGCTCTTCCGGGAGGCGTCCGGGATCGACGTGAAGGTCGTCGCCCTGGGCACGGGACAGGCGCTCGACGCGGCGCGCCGCGGCGATGCCGACGTGGTCCTGGTCCACGACCGTCCGGCCGAGGACAAGTTCCTCGCCGAGGGCTTCGCGAAGCGGCGGTACGACGTGATGTACAACGATTTCGTGCTGATCGGCCCGGCCTCCGATCCGGCCGGCGTGCGCGGCCTGGGCGTGCGCGAGGCCTTCGCCAAGCTCGCGGCCAGCAAGGTGGCGTTCGTGTCGCGCGGGGACCGCTCGGGCACTCACAGCGCCGAGCTGCGCAGCTGGAAGGAGGCGGGCGTCGATCTCGCGGCCGTGCGCGGCCCCTGGTACCGGGATGTCGGCCAGGGCATGGGCCCCGCGCTCAACACGGCCTCGGCCCTCGGCGCCTACATCCTCGCCGACCGGGGGACCTGGCTCGCGTTCAAGAACCGCGCCGACCTGGTCATCCTGGTTCAGGGGGACCGGAGCCTGTTCAACCCCTACGGCGCGATGCTGGTGGATCCCGACAGGCACCCCGGCGTGAAGGCGAAGCAGGGACAGGCCTTCATCGACTGGCTCGTCTCACCGGAGGGGCAGCAGGCGATCGCGGGCTACAAGGTCGGCGGCGAGCAGCTGTTCTTCCCGAGCGCCGGCGCGCCCGTGACGCGCTGAACCCGGGATCCCCGGGTCGAAGCGCCGGATCGCCGTCGACGCGCGCGCCTGCCCGTCCCGGGCATCCGCGAGGGTGGGCGGCGGATCTCGCCGGCATTCGCCATCGTGCGGCTCGGAGACCGGCCAGGGACGATGGTCGGCCGGGTCGGGGCGGCGCGGGACGTCGCGATCCGCTTCACCGAACCGGAGGTGCCGAGCGCGCGTTTGGCCGAGGTCACCCAGGACTGTGCGGGTCCACCGTCGCGAGGGAGATCATCGTGGTCGGGCATTCAACCGAGCGGCCTGAGACGCCCCCGGAACCCGCGGCGCCCGAACACTCCGCGTTCGGCGCGTACAGCTCTCCACCCTGCTTCATGCACGAGCTCGGCCCCGACTTCGTCGGCCCGGCGGCGGAGCCTCGGCCTTCCGAACCCTGCGGTCCTGAGAGCGCCGCATCCGACTGGCCGAGCGTGCGGCAATGGCGAAAGGAGACCCGCGCCGCGCTCATCGCGCGGCGGGTCGGCATCTCCGCCCAGGACCGCGCCGCCCGGAGCGAGCGGATCGAGCAGGGTCTCCGAGCCGCTCTACCTTCGGCATCGGGCCTATCGATCGGTCTCTACTGGCCCTTCAGGGGCGAGTTCGACGCCAGATCCCTCCTGACGGAGCTGCGCGGAAGCGGGGCGCGACTGGCGCTTCCGGTCGTCGTCGAGAAGGCGCGCCCGCTCCAGTTCCGGGTCTGGTCGCCGGGCGAGCGCATGATCCGCGGCGTCTGGAACATACCCGTTCCCGCAGAGGGCGAGATTGTCGACCCGGACGTCCTGATCGCGCCGCTCGTCGGCTTCGATCAGGCAGGGTACCGCCTGGGATACGGCGGCGGCTTCTATGACCGGACCATCGCGTCCAGGTCGACGAAGCCGCGGGTCATCGGCGTCGGCTTCGAGTTCGCGCGGCTCGCGACGATCCACCCGCAGGCGCACGACGTCCCCATGGACATCATCGTGACGGAAGGCGGCGTCTGGCCCCGCACGGAGCGACCCTGATCGCGCCGCGGAGCGGGCCGGTGTCCGCGCTGGCCGGCTCGGCAGGGCCTGGCCCAGGACCGTTCGGCCTGAGGTCGGCGGATGAGGGCGCGGGGGTCTCAACCGAGGCTCCTGATCGGGGGGGCCCTTGGAACAGGCGGCCGCGGCGGCTCGTTCAGGCGTCACGGCCCGCCACGTTGGCGAGCCGGTGACGACCAGGATACAGCCATGGCTACAGGCACCGTGAAGTGGTTCAACGAGACCAAGGGCTACGGTTTCATCCAGCCCGACGATGGCGGCAAGGACGTGTTCGTTCACATCTCGGCCGTCGAGCGTGCGGGCCTTCGCTCCCTCAACGAGGGTCAGAAGATCTCCTATGACGTCGAGGCGGACCGCCGCAGCGGCAAGGAGAGCGCCGCCAACCTGAAGGCTGGCTGAGCACCGCGCGACGAGTGGCCTGTATCGGGGCCGCTCGTCACAGATCGGGCTTCGAACTCGGGGCAGGAGACCGCGTCAGGCTCTCGATCTCCCGCATCGGTCTCCCCGACTTGCGGGCGATCTCCTCTTCCTGCTCGGTGATGAGAGTGCGTGCCGGCTCGTCGCCGTCGAGGCCGCCCAGGATCTCGGCTGGCACGCGCCGATTCGAGGCGCGGCTGCCGTCGGCGTAGGTGACGTCGAACAGCACGAACCCCTGCACCTTCGGCAGAGACTTGGTACGCTTGGCCATGAGGGATATGCCGGCTTCTCGGACGAGGCGAACGCCGTCGCGGCCCCTGCGTCTTGCAGGCGCGACGCGCGGTCAGGAGCGCGTCTCATAACCCATCCTTCCCGTTTGCCGGAATATCCATGGCGCCGGCCCACAGAGGGACGCCTGTGACATCTTGGAGGCACATCGACACCGGCCTCGTTCCCGGCGGGAGCCCGTTGCACCTGATGCAGCGGGGCCACGAGTTCTCCATCGTCGCCGACACGATCGAGCTGATGAACAGCACCCGCGGGGCCTCCGAGGAGGCGCTGGCGATCCTCGCTTGCGGCCGGGTGCGCGGGCGGGGCGCGGCGCGGGTGCTCGTCGGCGGCCTCGGAATGGGGTTCACCCTGCGCGCGGCCCTGCGCAACCTTGAGCCCGAGGCGCGAGTCACGGTCGCCGAGTTGGTACCGACGGTCGCGGCTTGGGCGCGCGGACCGCTCGCGGGCGTCTTCGCCGGCTGCCTCGACGACGCCCGCGTCGATCTGCGCGAAGCCGATGTCGACCACCTGATCCGGTGCGGCCCGGCCGCCTGGGACGCGATCCTGCTCGATGTCGACAACGGACCGGAAGGGTTCGTGCGCCCGGAGAACGATCGCCTCTATGGCAAGCACGGGTTGGAATCGGCGCGGCGGGCGCTGCGGCCGGGCGGCGTGCTCGGCGTCTGGTCGGCCAATCCCGACCGCAAGTTCAAGGCGCGCCTCCAGCGCTCGGGTTTCGCCGTCGAAGAGGTTCGCCCCCACGCGAACGGGCGCAGCGGCCCGCGGCACGTGGTGTGGATCGCGACCTCCGCCGGCCCGACGGTCTGACCCTTCCTGAACGTTGATTGGGCCGCGTTCCGGCCCTGATGGCCTTGCCTCGGCAGCGAGCGGGCGTCCGTCGCACTCTATCCTTCGCGTCCCGGCCCTCTTACACTCGATCTGTCGCCGGATCGGCCAGACTTCAGGTTCCGGCGGCTTGGGGGACGCGTGCCCCCTCCTACGGAGCCGTGAGCCCGCGATGGCCGACCTCATCGATTTCCCCGGAAAACGCCGAGGCTCCGGCTCGGCCTACCGGTTGCACCGGTTCGGCGCGGACGGCAGCGACCGCGGCACGGTCCTCATCCGAGCCCGCGACGACGCGGAGGCCAGGCATCAGGCCGACAGGCTGGCCGAGGGATTGTTGGCCGAGCTGTGGTCCGGGGACCGGCTCCTGGATCACTTCGCGCCGGCCGGCCACCCGGTTGCGGCCTGCATCGGTCCCCTGCGCGACGGGCCCTGATCCCGCGGACGCGCTGGCCTGCCGGCGCCGCGAGCCAGCCGTTGTTACATTGTTGCATGCTCTCGCGCGAGGTGCGATACGCCGCGGATGTCAGCTGAGGCCACGCTCTGGGATCTGGTGACCGCCGAGCGTATCGCCATCGAGGATGTCGGCGCCGCCGTCGACGCCTACCTGGCAGAACCGACCACCCAGGATCACGCCATCGGTCCGGACCACGTGCTCGATCTCGCGGCGGCCGTCGCGGCCCACCCCTCCGCGCCCGCGATCGTGGTCGACACCGAGTCCGACGAGCCGTCGCGCCGCATGGCGGTGCGGGCGGCCCTGCTCATGAGCCGCCCCACCACCCGATCAAACAGCGACTGAGATTGCGGCCACCCGCGCCCGTCCGCCGGACGACCGGCGGCGGCGTGCGGGTTTACTGGTCGTCATCGTCGTCGTTGACCTCGACGAGATCGCTGGTGTCGTCATCGTCCTCATCGACGACGAGGTTGTCGTCGTCGACCTGCTCCCCGTCGTCCTCGATGTCGAGCGCGTCGTCATCCTCAGCGTTGCTGTCCGTGTCCTTCTCGGCCTCCTCGGCCTCGACCTCGTCCAGCGAGACGAGTTCGGGGCCCTCCGTCTCGTCCTCTTCGTCGCTCGGCGCCTCTTTGCGCGCGACGACGGGAGCGCTCCCCCTGGAATACGATGTCGCGGCAGCGATCGGCACGACCTCGCCCGAGTAGGGCGAGATCACGGGATTCTTGCCGAGATCGTAGAACTTCTTCCCCGTCGTCGGGCAGATACGCTTCGTGCCGAGGTCCGGACGCGCCACTGAGACTCTCCCTGAAGGCCGTGAGACGCTGGATCGCCAGCGAGCATGCGGTGATGTCTACCACAGTCAGCAGCCCGATGCCCCGCCTCTTCGCGCCGAGCGAGGCGTGTCTGCACGACAGAGGTGCCGACACGCGATCGGCAGAGGAGGCAGAGGGGGAAAGTGCGGCGGGGCCCGACCTCCGTGATGCCGGGCGATGTCGCGGACGCTGCGGTGACGCAGCGACCGCGATGTCCGCGATGCGGGTAGGACGTCATCCAAATAGGGGTGGTGCTCCGGAGCACGTCGCGCCGTGATGTGTGGTGCTTAATCGTGTCTCGCACCGTCATCGCCGATGGGACTTGTGCGGCGCAGGTGCTGGAGGGTCTCCACCATGTTGACTCGCACCGTCATAGGCCTCGTCGCCCCCGTCTGCCTCGCCGCCGCGTGGGCCACGCCGTCCCTGGCACAGCCGGCCGCCAACGGCGGGCCGAAGTTCCTCATCCACGGCAACTACTGCGGCCCCGGCAACAACGCGCCTCTGCCGCCTATCGACGCCCTCGACGCAGCCTGCGCCCGCCACGACGCCTGCACGCCGGATATCGGACTTCCGACAAAGGCCTGTAACCTTCGACTGGAACGCGAGGCAGCCGCGGTTGCTCGGGATCCGCGGCAGCCGGACAATGTGCGCTCCCTCGCCGGATTCGTCGCGTCGTTCGCGGCGTCGAACGCGTCGAGCCCGGCGCCGACGGTGCTCCCCGCGAGACTGGCGCGCTGAGAGCCCGACGCATCCGCCACCATTCGCCCGCGCGGGCGCAGGGCGCCGGCTCGAACCGGAAGCCGGCGGGATCGCCGGCCGTGGGGGTTCATCCCGCCTGCGCCGTCTGCCGCCCCCGGTCCCGCGCGCGCGCAGGAATCCGGTGACGGCGATGGCGCGCGCGGGGCCCGCCGCGGCCGGCCGGGCGGGCCGCGTTGCGCGAGCGTGGGGGCCTACCGTCCGCTGGGCGCGGCGTAGCTGCCGGTAACGCCGTTACCCCGGCTGCTGCCGCCCGCAGAGCCGGGGGTCTTGTTCCGGACGAAGCTCGCACCCGGATAGCGCCGCTGGACCCGCGACATCGAATGTCGCCGCACGTGATGGCGCCTCATCCGGACGTCGGTGAGCATGTCGGACGGCGACGAGAGGCCGGTCGCGGGGCCCGCGGGAACGGCCGAGGCGGGGACAGCCAGGACGCCGAGGCCGACACCTGCGAGCGCGGCGAGAACGAGAATGCGCATAGAGCTCCTCCATGCCTCGGCGGAGATGGATCGCCTCGGCATGGAGGGAAGACCTGAAGCGCGCGTCTGGTTCAATGAGCGGGCCTTCGTGAGCGCAGTCTGCCGGGCGGCCGCGACGCCGGCGGCAGAGACAGCCTGGTCACGCGCGGTCACAGCTGCGCCGCCAGCGCGATTAATCCCGGACGCCGCGTGCGCAGCGGCACGTCGCTCCGAGACAATCGCCCCCATATCAGTGTCACGCAAGATGAAATGGACCGTAAGTCTCGGACTGTACTGCGTAAAGGAGCAAGAATTAGCCTATGAAGACCCGTATCGCCGCTACCGTCACCGCTCTCATGCTCGCCGTAGCTCCGATCTCGTCCGCCATGGCCTACGATCGTCCTGCCTGGGCTGGCTCCACGCCCTACGATGTCGAAACCACGGGCTCGTTCGGCGCCCCGTTCGGCGGCCGCTACGACCGCGACCCCTGGACCTGCCCGCAGAGCTCGGCCGCGGAGGGCAATGCCAACCAGCAGAACTTCCCGGTCAAGCAGTACGGCCAGACCGCCGGCGGCAACCGCTGCTGAGGTCGGGGGACACGATGCTGAAGGCCTTCTCCTACGCGATGATCGGCGCCTTCCTGGGCGGCCTCATGATGACCGTCGTCGGCTCGGCCGGCGTGCTGATGGGCCTGTGAACCCGGCAGGATGCCGGCGGCCACCCGGTAACGGACAACGAGACTGACGCGAGCGGCGGGGTGCGAGCCTCGCCGCTTTCGCGTGTCCTGCCGCTCGATCCGCCGATCCGACCTGCCCGCTCGCCGGCTTGTGGCGCGGACGAGAAACCGTGTCCCATGTAACGCGCGCGGTCACGCGCCGAAATCCACCTGTAACAGAAGCATTGCGTTATCGATCCGCGCGTCGAACGCGGGGCGCGCGCCGCTTCGCGCGGCAGCCCGATCGCGGCGCCACTGATGTTCCGGCAATCCCGACGAGGCGATTGCTGGAGCGCGGAGACGTGAGCGTCGGAGTTTTCTGCCCGATCCTCGATTGACCGAGATCATTCCGATCCGCTGCTACAGGTGAGACCTTCCAGATCATGAGCACTTCAGACGCCCTCGACCGGGCCGATTTCGCGCGGCGGGCGGGGGAGAACCAGGCCCGGCTGACCGCCGACCTGAAACCGGCCTACGACTTCGTCGTCTGCGGCGCGGGCGCCTCCGGGTCGGTCGTCGCGCGGCGGCTGGCGGAGAACCCCGAGGTGCAGGTGCTCCTGCTCGAGGCGGGCGGCTCGGACGACGCCGAGGCCGTGCTCGATCCCGCCCTCTGGCCGACCAATCTCGGCGGGGCGCGGGACTGGGGCTTTCGCGCGGAGCCGAATGCCCACCTGAACGGACGCACGCTCTCCATGGCGATGGGCAAGGGCCTCGGCGGCGGCTCCAGCGTCAACGTGATGGTCTGGGCGCGCGGCCACCGGTGCGACTGGGACGCCTTCGCCGCCGAGGCCGGCGACGCGGCCTGGGGCTACGAGAGCGTCCTCGACATCTACCGGCGCATCGAGAACTGGCGCGGCGCCTCCGATCCGGCGCATCGCGGAAGCGGCGGTCCGGTCTGGGTGCAGCCCGCCTCCGATCCCAGCCCCGTGGCCCACGCCCTGCTCGACGCCGCGCGGGACCTCGGCATCCCGACCTTCGACAACCCCAACGGGCGCATGATGGAGGGGCCCGGCGGCGCGGCGATCACCGACATGCTGGTCCGCGACGGCCGGCGCGTCTCGCTGTTCCGCGCCTACGTCCATCCCTGGCTCGACCGCCCCAACCTGACCGTCCTCACGGACGCGCTCGTCCGCCGCGTGACCTTCGACGGCCGCCGCGCCACGGGGGTCGAGTTCGTCCACGCGGGCGCGGTCCGGACGGTCGGCGCGCGTGCCGAGACGGTCCTGTCGATGGGGGCGATCCACACACCCAAGGTGCTGATGCTCTCGGGGATCGGCGACCGGGACGAGCTCGGGGCGCTCGGCATCCCGTCGGCGCAGCACCTGCCCGGCGTCGGACAGAACCTTCAGGACCACGTGTCCTTCGGCTGCACCTGGGAATATGCCGACCCGATCGCGCCGCGGAACAGCGGCAGCGAGGCGACCCTGTACTGGACGAGCCGGCCCGGCCTCTCGGCGCCGGACCTGCTGTTCTGCCAGGTCGAGTTTCCGGTTCCGAGCGAGCAGACCGCGGCGCGCGGCGTTCCGGCCCAAGGCTGGACGATGTTCGCCGGCCTCGCGCAGCCCGCCAGCCGCGGCCGCCTGCGGCTGCGGAGCGCCGACATGGCGACGCCGCCGGTCATCGAGGCGAACTTCCTGTCCCACCCGGCCGACGTGACGGCGGCCGCGGCCTGCGTCGATCTCTGCCGCGCCCTCGGCAACGCGCCGGCGTTCCGCCCGTACGTGCGCGCGGAGGCCATGCCGGGTCCGCTGTCCGGCGCGGCGATGGCGGACTACATCCGCGATGCCGCCGTCACCTACTGGCACCAGAGCTGCACCGCCCGGATGGGCCGCGACGCGCTGGCGGTCGTGGACGGTGCGCTCCGGGTCTACGGCATCGACGGCCTGCGGGTCGCCGACGCCTCGATCCTGCCCCGCGTGACCACCGGCAACACCCAGGCGCCGTGCGCGGTGATCGGTGAACGGGCCGCCGAGATGCTGAAGCGCGCGCACGGCCTGTAACGCCCGTCGCCGCAGCGAGCACGATCGGCGGACCGGAGGGCTCGCTCAGGACGCCCCGTCGCGCGGACATCGCACCGGCCGAGCCGGGCGTCGAGCCCGTCCCCGGAATCGCGACGCACCGCGCGTCGCGGACGGTCCGATCAGGCCGCGTGTGACGGCCGGAAGCGCTGAGGTCCCCTGAGCCGCTGTCGAGGAGCGCCCGGGCGGAAGATCCACGGGCTCACGGCCGGGAAAGACACCGCGGATCCTTGCCCGGCCTCTTTCCGAGGATGCCGGGCCGTCCTGTTCGGGTGCCACGACGCGGCGTGGCGTTCATCACTTCGGCGGTCGCGGATGGCTATCGACACGATTGAACACACGCTGCGCGCGATGGGAAACGCGGCGCGAGGCCTGGCCGCGGTCGGTGCGGCCCTGCGATTGCGGCAAGACGCGAAGGAAGGCGCGCGGGAAGGCGCGAGGGCGGTCGATCCCGAGGTGGCGCGCCGACTGCGCGATGTGGTCGCCGCCGTCATCCCGGGCGGCCTCGGTGAGCTCGAACCCGAGCAGGTGTCCGCGCTCCTGGCATCCGTCACCCACGCGCTCGAGGAGGCGCGGGATCTGCTGGATCACCCGGAGCGGCCGCCGGTCTGGCAGGTTCGCGATCCCGCGATGTTGCAGGCTCAAGGCCAGGCGTCGCGCAGCGTCGTGCGGCGCCTGGCGGCCTTGTCGACCGAGCGCCCGTCGCTCGCGGCCGCACTCACCGGGCGCTTCCTGGATGTCGGCACCGGCGTGGGCGGCATCGCGCTGGAGGCCGCGGCACGCTGGCCCTCGCTGCGGGTCGTCGGCCTGGACATCTGGGAGCCGGCCCTGGCCTTGGCGCGCGCGAACGTGGCGGCGAGCCCCTTTCACGGCCGTATCGAACTCCGTCTGCAGGATGTGACGCGGTTCGACGATTCGGCAGGCTACTCGCTGACGTGGCTTCCGGCACCCTTCCTCTCCCGGGACGCGGCCCGAGCAGCGCTCGATCGGCTCACGGCTGCGCTCGAGCCGCGGGGGTATCTGGTGGTCGGACTCTACGCTCCGCCGGCGGATCCCACGGCCGCCGCGCTCGCTGCCCTGCGGCTGGCCCGCAGCGGCGGACATCTGTGGGAAGGCGCGGCCATGGAGGCTGAACTTCGCGCACGCGCCTTCACCGCGGTCGAGACTTTCGCGGGCCAGCCGGTCACGCTCGTGATGGGGCAGCGCGCGTAGAGCGATCGCACGCGCGCGGCCAACGGCGCGGGCCGCCTGCCCGCCGCGGCGTCCGAGTTCGCGGTCGTCCCGACCGGTCGAGGTTCGGTCGAAGCCCGCACCCGAGCCCCCGCGAGGGATCCCGCGTCGAGCCCCGCGTCCGGGCTTCTGTGACCGGGATCACAGCGACCGGCCATCGGTCGGCGGCAGAGTGCCTTCACCCCAACAGGGAGACGCACGATGAAGATGATCTCGACGAAGATGTTGATGGTGGCGGGTCTCGCGGCCGCGACATTGGCCGGTGGTGCCGCCAGTGCCGACGCCCGCGGGTTTGGCCGTGGCGGTTTCGGACACGGAGGCTTCGGCCATCACGGAGGCTTCGGCCATCGCGGGTTCGGGCACGGAGGCTTCAGGCACGGCGGGTTCGGTCACCATCGCCATTTCTACCACCGTGGATTCCGTCGGCGCTTCGGCGGGTTCAGCTGGGGCTATCCCGCGAACAGCTCCTTCCTCGGCCCGAACTTCGGCGACTGCCGCGCGATCTACAATCCTGTCTTCTTCGGCCATGAGCGCGTGTGCGGCTAGCTGAGCGACCATCTTCGACGGATCGCGTTTCCGTCACGCGATCGGCCGCCGCTGCACGCGCGGCGGCGGCCGGCTGACCGACTCCATCCCGCAACCCCTCGCTCCGACGACGGGATCCGTGACGGCGACCCCAGCCCCATCCGTCCCGGGGATGCCGCCCGACTCTCGTGATCCGAGCCGCATCGGCCGCGGATCGAGCGACAGCTCGTAGCGGCCGCGAATTCGGACCTCACGTGCCGCCCTCGCTTGAGGGCGGCACGTGGGCGTGGTGAGGGTTGTCTCACCGAGGATGGTATCGGTGACGCGATCCGGGCGCGTCACGGCGCCCTGGCGCTGCGCCGAGGAGCAGGGCGATGGCGGTGGGGACATCGATGGGTGCAGGTCAGGAACGCGAACCGGCGACACGCCGCGCGGCCCCGGATTTCTACGACAGCCTGCCCCGGTTCACCGCCTTCTCCAGCCTCATGGATCCAGGCCTCTACCGGCCCCTGCCCGCGGATTGGTGGCTCGGCGTGGCCGATGTCGTCGGTTCTCGGCAGCAGATCGGGCTTGGCCGCTACAAGGCGGTGAATGCGGCCGGCGCAGCCATCATCACGGCGGTCTCCAACGCACTCGGCCGGCGCGAATTCCCCTTCGTCTTCGGCGGCGACGGGGCCAGTTTCGCCGTCGCCCCGGACAACGCGGACGCCGCGAGAGACGCGCTGGCGGCGACGGCCAGCTGGGTCCGCGAGGCGCTGCAACTGGAGCTGCGCACCGCTCTCGTGCCGGTCTCGGCCGTGCGCGATCGCGCGCTCGACGTGCGCGTGGCGCGCTACGCGCCCAGCGCCCACGTTTCCTATGCCATGTTCAGCGGAGGTGGGCTGCCCTGGGCAGAGGCGGCCATGAAGGCCGGCGACCACGCTATCGCACCGGCCGAGGCCGGCACCCAGCCCGACCTGACCGGCCTCTCCTGCCGCTGGCAGGAGATCCGTCCCCGGCACGAGCTGATGCTCTCGCTCATGCTCGTGCCCCAGCACAGCGGCGACGCGCCGGCCTTCCGGCAACTCGTGCAGGAGCTCCTGCAGAGGCTCGAGATCAGCGCCGAGGTCGCGCGCCCGATGCAGGACGCGGGACCGGAGATGCGCGGACCGTGGGCGGGACTGGACCTCGAACTGCGCGCGATGCCGGGCTCTCGCAGGAGCCGCTTCTGGGCCAAGTTCCGCCTCGCGGCGCGATCGATACCGGAATACCTGATCTACCGCACAGGCGCGCGGGTCGGCGCGTTCGATCCCGCCGTTCTGCGGCGCGAGATCGTGGGCAACACAGATTTCCGCAAGTACGATGACGCGCTGCGGATGACGCTGGATTGCACCCGCGCCTTCGCCGATCGACTCGAGGCGGAGCTCGCCGGCGCGGAGGCGCAGGGGATCTGCCATTTCGGCCTGCAGCGCCAATCGGCTGCGCAGTTGACCTGCATCAGCCCTCCGGTCCCCGGCAGCGGGCACATGCATTTCATCGACGGTGCCGGTGGCGGCTATGCCGCGGCGGCCGCGAATCTGAAGGGTCGCGCGGCCGATGGCGGTGCCTCGGCTCAGACCCGCCCGTGACGCGGCTCGGGACCGTGCCCGCTGCGGGACGGGGCGTGGGCGCGCGATGACGGGATCGGCAGGGCCGTTACCGGCCCGGGATCCCCGCCGGGTGGCCGGGATGGGCCCTGTGCCGGATGTCCGCTCCGAGGCGGCGCGGCCGGCTCTGCGCCCGGGACGAAGCCGGATCGACGGCCCGCGCGATCGTCCGTGTCGAGCCAGCCGCGGTAATGCACCACCAGCCCCACGCGTGGCAGGACGATCGAGACGTCGAAGCGGAACAACCCCGCCTCCTCCCACTCGCGGGCGGCGGTACGGGGTGCGAGCGCCAGCGGCAGGGGCAGCCGCGCAACGGACCAGCCGCGCAGCACCATGCGCAGGCCGCCGCCCTCGGGCGCGAGGTCGAACCTGAAGCGGAGCGGGCCGAACCGCTCCACGACGCAGCCGCGCTCTTCGGAGAACGCGCTCGTGAACCGGCGACCGGAGAACGCGCGCGTCCAGCGCTCCACCCCGCGCGTCTCGCTGAAGCCGACGTGGAGATCGTGCGCGCCCGCGACCGGCAATCCGAGGAGCGCCGCGAGGCCGCGCGCGACAGGGTGGCGGCCCCGTCGCACGACGGCGCGGCCGTGCGCCCCCGCCTCGCGCAGCACGCCGTGCAGGGCCGCGACGCGCGGCGCGAGTTCGGCGAAGCGCGGACCCAGGACGCGCGCGTAGAGCGCATCGGCCTGTCCCGACTCCCGCACGTCGTGGCGGATCGACAGGCGCGCGAAGCTCGGCTCGAAATCGGACAGGTCGAGCGCGGTCCCGGCGTCGCGCGCCCCGGGCGCGATCGCACCGTCCAGGATCCGCTCGGCCAGGATCGCCGCCGGCAGCACCGGGATCTCCGGGCCATGACCGTCGGCCGCCAGGAGGGTCCAGCGCCGTTCGACGCGGCGCCCTGCGGCGGTGCCGAACATCCGGACGACCATGCCGGACCGATCCGAGCCCCAGCGCGCGGTCAGCCGCTGCGCCAGGAGAAGCCCGCGCGCGAGCCCCTGCAGGGAGGGGATCCAGCCCCAGCGCACCGGCCAGCTCGCGCACCAGAGGCCGATCGTCTGCACCGCGAGTTCGGTCCCGGCCCTGAAGCTGACCGCCGGCCGGCCGGGAAGCCGATCGGGCAGGAGGTCGAGGTCCGGGACGTCCGCCAGGGCCAGCCAGCGGCGGCCGAGGGACGCGCCGTCGGACAGGGCGAAGCGCTCGCGCCGCAACGCCTGCCAGCCAACAGCCGCCGACCAGCGCTGTCCGCGCCAGAGCCGGATCGGCCGGCCCACGTAGCTCAGGATGGCCGCGGCGACCGACGTCCCGGCGGTCGCGCGGTTCGAGGCGCTGATCGCGATCTCCACGGCGGTGACCGCCTCCATCCCCTGCGCCAAGTGCCGGGCGACGGCACCGGACAGGGCGGGGACGCTCGATGCACCGGAGAGGATCGCGACGCCGGCCGCGCGTGCGGCGGCGTCGAGCTGGCCGATGCCGGTCACGAACGCCCGGCCGTCCGCGAGATCGAGGTACGGGATCGCCGCGGCGATACAGGCCCGGGGCAGAGCGTAGCCGCTGCCCTGGAAGGGGCCGGCCGCATCGATCACGAGGTCGGGACGGACGCGTTCCAGCAGCGGCGCGACGGCACCGTTGCGGTCGGCCTGAAGGGGACGGCACGGAGGATTGGCCGCGCAGAACGCCTCGGCCCGCGCCAGGCGGCGGCCGGCGACGACCACGTCGTGACCGGCCTCCGCGAGCCGCCGCGACAGGCGAGCCCCGAAGCCGCCGTACCCGCCGAAGACCAGGATCGTGCTCACGCCGCCTCTCCCTGCCCCGCCGGCTCGGCGTCCTGGAAGACCGCTTCCTGGTGGATCAGCCGCCCGAACCAGGGGTGGGCGATGTCGAGGATGAAGCGGAAGGCGCCCGGCGTCGCGTCACCGCCGGCATCGGCGTGGGTGACGGTGAGCGCGCCGGGGGTGAGCCAGCCCGGCAGGTGCAGGCGGCGCCCCAGGCAGGCGACGAAGTAGCGGTGGCTGCGAAACGTCAGCGCCCCGTCCTCGACCGCCACCGTGAGGCTCATGCCGACGCCGGCGCCGACATGCTCCTCCAGGCCGGTGGGACCGGCGAAGCGCTTGGCCGAGTGGATCACCTGCGGGAAGCCGGAGGCGCGGGCGTACAGCCGCGTCCAGACCTGACCGCCGCCATCCGGGTCCTCGGTGACGGTGACGACGCCGGCGCGGCCGGTCTGGCGTTCCAGAGGCAGCGGGCCGCCGACCAGCCGCGTCGCCTGCGCGACGAGCCAGCCGAAGCGGCTGACATCCATCGCGACGACGTGGCCGACATAGACCGCGCTCGCTCCCTGCGCGAGCCGCTTCCCGAAGCGGCGGCGCACGGCCGGCGACAGGCTCGCCCATGCGCGTTCCGGGATCAGGGCCCGGAAGCGCAGGTCCAGAAGGTCGCCCGGCTCGGTGAGCGACCGGGCGGGGGAGAACGCGCGGGACGGCCCCGCTCGGCTCGACGGACATGTCCCATCGCGGTCACCTGGGCCCCTCGATCGGTTCGGCTCCCTGAAGACGACCCTCGGATCGTCACTCAGCCTTGGCCGGCAGGAACTTCACGATCCGGCCGCCCAGCCGGATGAGCTTGGCCAGCGTGCCCCGGGGCACGTTGAGCATCTGGCCGTACCAGCGCTCCATCGACTCAGTGAAGTCGAGCATCGCGCGCAGGCGCCGCTTGGCGACCGCCCCGAGCGCCGGGTCCGCGTCCGCTTCGGCGACGCAGGCGCGCAAGGCCGCGATGGCGGGATCGATCTCGCGCTCCTTGCGGCCGGCGGCGATGCGCGTGACCATCTCCCAGAGGTCGGTCTCGGCGGCGAAGTGGTCGCGGCGCTCGCCCATCACGGGCACGCGGCGGATCAGGTTCCAGCCGAGCAGCTCGCGCAGGGAATTCGAGACGTTCGACCGCGCGATGCCGAGCATGCCGGCGATGTCCTCGGCGGCGAGAGGGCGCTCGGAGAGGTAGAGGAGCGCGTGGATCTGCGCGACCGAGCGGTTGACGCCCCACTGGCCGCCCAGATCGCCCCAGTGCAGCACGAAGCGCTCGACCGCGGCCGGCAGGGGACTCGGTATGTCTGTTATTTCTGTCATGACAGAAATAACAGACCAGAACGAACACGCTGTCAAGCGGCCGGGATCGCGGGCTGTCGACGCTCGGCCGGGTCCCGGTCGCGCCGCCAGGGCGGGACCGGGCATCCCGTCCCGCGCCTGACCGGGAACGGCGCCCGCGTCAGGCGCGGGGGCGCCTCGCCCCGCTCCGGCGCCGCGTGAGGCACCTCCATCGGGGCGGGCCGGAACCGCCCCGGTCTCCAGTCCCGGCGCGGGCGGCTACTGGCCGTGCCGCTTCAGCCACGCCTCCATGTCGGAGATCTCCTTCTCCTGATCGTCGATGATCTTCTGCGCCATCGCCTTGGTGGCCGGATCCTTGGCGTGCGTCAGCGCGACCTTGGCCATGGCGACCGCGCCCCTGTGGTGCGGGATCATGTGCCTGCGGAAGTCGACGTCGGCATCGCCGGTATAGGGGACGTCCATGTCCTTCATCATCGCCGTGTCAGCGGCCTTGAACGCCTTGGTCGAGGCGTCGTCCTTCGGGTTCGGCTTCATCGAGCCCATGTCCTTGCCGGACATGGAGCCGTGGTCGTGCATGCCCTGCGCCAGGGCCGCCCCGGCCAGCCCGGTCGACAGCAGGGCGGCGGCGAGAAGGGTGCGGAGGTGCGTCATGGATCGTTCTCTCCCGGTGGGGTCAGTTGAACTTGCCGCTGGCGGTCGCGCCGTCCGGGCCGGTGAGCTGCACCGCGCCCTTGGGGCTCGCGCCGAGCGCGGTCGCGGCCTTGCCGGTCATGCGGTTGCCGTCGGCGGGCTCGAGCGGCACGCGGGTCGGCTTGCCGCCGACGACGAGGATGGCGGTGCCCTTGAAACCGGCGGCCGGGACCGGCTTCTGGCCCTCGTCGGACAGGAACACGTCGACGGCCTCGCCCTTGGCGACGAGCTCGACGTGGAACCTGCCGGCATCCGTCACACGGCCACCGTGCTGGCCGGCGGTCTCGTGGGCGCAGACGGCGGACGCGGCGAGGAGGGCGGCGATCAGGGCCAGTCTCGGTAGGATCATCCCGGTTCTCCTGGGTTGTGCGGGTCAGTCGGGTTGTGCGGGTCAGTCGGGTTGTGCGGGTCAGTAGGCCTCGGCCGGGCGCGGGCGCGCGCCGTCCGGGGATGGGTGGGCCGGCGTGTCGGCGTGGAGGGCGCGCAGCCGCTCCAGGGGCGCGCGGCCGAAGCGCAGGAACAGGACGGGGGTCAGGACGGTGTCGAGCAGCGTCGCGCTGACGAGGCCGCCGAAGATCGTCACCGCCACCGGGTGCAGGATCTCCTTGCCCGGGCTCGCCGGGTCGTAGAGCAGCGGCACCAGCGCGACGCCGGCGGCGAGCGCCGTCATCAGCACCGGGGTGAGCCGCTCCAGGCTGCCGCGCACCACGAGGTCGGGCCCGAACGGCACGCCCTCGTGCAGCGACAGGTTCAGGTAGTGGCTGATCTTCAGGATGCCGTTGCGCGCCGTGATGCCGGTCAGCGTGATGAAGCCGATCATCGACGCCACCGACAGCGGCTGCCCGGCCAGCCACAGGGCGACCACCGAGCCGATCAGCGCCAGGGGCACGTTGCCCATGATGATCAGGGCGAGCGCCGCCGACCTGTAGCGGCTGAACAGGATGGCGAAGACGAGCGCCAAGGACACCGCGGAGAGCACCGCGATGGTCCGGCTGGCCTCCTCCTGCGCCTGGAAGGTCCCCTCCAGGCTGGTGAAGAAGCCCGGTGGCAGCGGCTCCTTCGCCACCGCCTCGCGGATGGCCGCCACGACGGTGGCCATGTCGCGCCCGCCGTCGGTGTTGGCCTGCACCACGATGCGGCGCCGGGCGTTCTCGCGCAGGATCTGGTTCGGCCCGTCCGTCTCGCGGATGTCGGCCACCTGGCGCGCCGGCACCCAGCCCGAGGGCGTCTCCAGAAGGAGGTCGCCCAGGCCCGCGGTGGTCCGGCGGTCCTCGGACAGGCGCAGCACCACGTCGAAGCGGCGCACGCCGTCGACCACCGTCGAGACCACGCGCCCGTTCGAGAGGCGGCTGATCTGCTCGACCACGGCCGCGGGCTGCACCCCGTAGAGGGCCGCCCGCGTGTAGTCGACGCGGACCTCGAGCTGCGGGATGCGGACCTGGCGCTCCACCTGCAGGTCGGCGAGGCCGGGGATCGCCGCCATCCGGTCGCGCAGGGCATTCGCGACCCGCCGCAGGGCGTCGAGATCCTCCCCGTACACCTTGAGCGCGATCTCGGCGCGCACGCCCGAGAGCATGTGGTCGAGCCGGTGCGAGATCGGCTGGGCGACGTTGACGGCGACCGGCAGGGCCGCGAGGCGCCCGCGGATATCGGCGACCAGCGCCTCCTTCGGGCGCTCGGCACCCGCGTCGAGGGCCACCTCGATCTCGGAGGCATGGACGCCCTCGGCGTGCTCGTCGAGTTCGGCCCGCCCGGTCCGGCGGCCCACCGTCCTCACGCCCGGGATGTCGAGCAGCAGCTTCTCGGCGATCAGCCCGACCCGGTTGCTCTCGGCGAGCGAGATGCCCGGGTTGAAGGTCATGTTGACCGTGAACGAGCCCTCGTTGAACGGCGGCAGGAAGGCCCGCGGCAGGGTCCAGGCCGCGACGCCGGCGGCGACCACCGCGACCGCGACCGTGCCGACGAGCAGGCCCTGGTGCCGGAACGCGACCCGCAGCAGGGCGGCGTTGCCGCGTTTGAGCCGCTTCAGGAGTCGGCTGTCGTGCTCCTCCAGCGTCTTCAGGCCGGGCAGCAGCAGGGACGCCAGCACCGGGGTCAGGGTGATGGAGGTGAGCAGGCTCGCCAGGATGGAGATGATGTAGGCCTCGCCCAGCGGGGCGAAGAGGCGACCCTCGATGCCCGAAAGGGCGAAGAGCGGCACGAACACCAGGATGATGATGAGCGTCGCGTAGACGATGCCCGAGCGAACCTCGTTCGAGGCCTCCACCACCACCTGGAGCACGCCTCTCGGGTTGCCCGCCCGCCGGTTGTCGCCGAGCCGTCGGTAGATGTTCTCCACGTCCACCACCGCGTCGTCGACGAGCTCGCCGATGGCGATGGCCAGCCCCCCGAGCGTCATCGTGTTGATGGACAGCCCGAACAGGTGGAACACCGCCGCGGTCGTCAGCACCGAGACCGGGATGGCCAGCAGCGAGATGGCCGTCGTCCGCACGTTCAGCAGGAAGGCCAACAGCACCACCGCCACCACCAGCACGGCCTCGACGAGGACGCGCGCGACGTTGCGGATCGAGGTCTCGATGAAGTCGGCTTGGCGGAACAGGACTCGGTCGGCCCTGATGCCGGACGGCAGGGTCGGGCCCATCTCCTTCAGGGCGGTCTCGATGCTGCGGGTGAGCCGCACCGTGTCGACGTCCGGCTGCTTCTCGACCGAGACGATGACCGCGGGCCTCGCCATGTAGCCGGCGTCGCCGCGCTTGACCTTCGCGGCGAAGGAGACCTCGGCGACCTGCCTCAGGTGGACGGGCGCGTCGTTGACCGTCGCGACCACCAGGCTGCGCAGGTCGTCGAGGCTCATGGTCCGGCCGATGTTCCGGATCAGGTACTCGCGCGCGTTCTGGTCGGTGAAGCCGCCGCCGGCGTTGGTGCCGAACCGGGCGAGCGCCGCCTCGAGCTGCGCGTTCGTGACGGCGAGCGCGCGCATGGCGGCCGGGTTCGGGCTGACCCGGAACTGGCGCACCTCGCCGCCGATGGGGATGACCTGCGCGACGCCCGGGATGGTCAGCAGCCGCGGCCGGATCGTGAAGTCGGCGACCTCGCGCACCTGCATGGGGGTCGCGGTGTCGCCCGTGACCGCCACCAGCAGGATCTGGCCCATGATCGAGGAGATCGGGCTGATGACCGGGGTCACGCTCCGGGGCAGTTGGTCCTGCACCAGGGCGAGGCGCTCCGCGACCTGCTGCCGGTTCCGGTAGATGTCCGTGCCCCAGTCGAACTCGACGTAGGTGATGGACAATCCCACGCCGGAGACCGAGCGCACCCGGGTAACGCCCGGCAGACCGTTCATCCGGGTCTCGATGGGGTAGGTGACGAGCTGCTCGACCTCCTGGGGCGCGTAGCCCTCGGCCTCCGTCATGATGGTGACGGTGGGCTTGTTGAGGTCGGGGAAGACGTCGACGGGCAGCTTGGTGGCGGTGAAGGCGCCGTAGAGCACGAGCACCGCGGCGAGCGCGAGGACGAGCAGGCGGTTGCGGACCGATTGTCCGACGAGGACGGTGAACATCGGCGGATTCCTCAGCGGACCTGGTCGAGGAGTTCGGCGCCCTGCGTCACGACCCGCTTGCCGGGCCCGACCCCCTCCGCCACCAGCACCCGGCCGCCGTCGAGGGGCTCGACGCGGACCGGCCGCGCCTCGAAGCGCTCGGCGGTGGTGTGCTCGTAGACGACGTCCTGCCCGTTCCCCGCGCGCACGACCGCCGCGCGCGGCAGCGCCAGCCCGGCCTGCTCGGTGTCGGTCCCGGCGAGCACGGTGACGAACTGCCCGACCCGCAGGCCCGAGGCGTCGCCCTGGACGGCGAACTGCACCGGGATGGCCTGGTTGCGGTCGGCGAGGCCCGAACCCTGGTAGGCGAGCTTGAGGGTCCGGCCGTCGGCGAGCCGTGCCGTGGCGTCCTGCGCCGCCGCGAGGGCGTCGAAGCTCAGAGCCTCGACCCAGAGGCGGCTCGGATCGACGACCTGGAAGACCATCTGCCCGGGTGTGGCCATCTGACCGGCCACCGCCGCGGCCTGCGCGACGACGCCGTCGACCGGCGCGACGAGCGGTTCCGGCTCACGCCTGATCCTGTCGAGGGCCGTCCGTCGGTCCTGCAGGCCCCTGAGCTCGGCCAGGGCGTCGTCGAGCTGGGTCTGGGCCACGGCGCCGGTCAGGGCGAGCCGCCTGTAGCGGTCGACCCGGCGCTCGACGATGGAGATCTGCTGGTCGAGATCCCCTTGCGTCTGGCGCATGTCGGAGACGTCGACCGCCTGGATCGGCGGTGTGACCGTGGCCAGGATCTCGCCCTTGCGCACCCGCGTGCCGAGGCGCGGGAACAGTCCCGAGGGCGGAGGCGACAGGCGACCGCCGACCGAGGACTGCACGACGCCGCTGGCGTTCGGGTCCGGGATGATGCGGCCGGGCAGCTCGACCGAGCGGTGGAAGCTGCCCCGCTCGGTCACCGTCGTGCGCAGGGCGAGCAGGCGCTGGGTGGGCTTCGGAACGAAGACGGATCCGTCGGGCAGGCGCTGCGCGAGGTCCGACGCGGACGGCGCGGCCGGGCGCGTCCCGGTCAGCGCGGCCCCCCGCACGGGGGCTTCGCGGTCGTCGTCGCCGTGCGCGAAGGCGGCGGTACCCAGAACGAGGGTGATGCCGACGGCGATCAGCGCCGCCGTCGGGACGCCGCGGCGGCCCCGCGCGAGGGCGGTGACGAGGACGCCGAGCAGGAAGGCGACCGCGCCGACCAGGATCGGGTCCCCGGCGCCGAGGCGCTGGCGGACGCCGCGGGCGACCTCCGAGACGCGCGCGAGCGCCGCCCGTGCCGCGGCCGGCTCGGCGGGAATTGCGGCGCCGGCATCGGCCGGCACGGTCACCGTGACCGGCAGCACGTCGACCGCATCGCCGGCGGTGACCGTCGCGACGAGGTCGTGCCGGCCGGCCCTCGACAGCCACGGAGCCGGCAACGTGTAGCCGCCCCCGGGCGTGGCGCTGGCGGTCCTCGGGCCCTCGGGGGTCTCGACCTCGATCATCGCGCCGGTCACCGGCTCGTTCGTCCGGAAGCGGTCGAGGAACAGGGTCAAGGCGCCGTCGCGCGGGATGGCGACCAGCTCGAAGGCGTCGGAGAAGGCCTCGCCGCGCGGGGCGATGGTCTTCGAGACGGGGGGCGGGGCGGCGCCGTGATCGTGGCCCTCGTGGGCGCGGGCGGGCCCCGCCGGGACGGCGGCGAGCAGCGCCACCGCGCCGAGGGCGGCGGCAAGACGGGTCGACATGGAAACGGTATCCTCGCGATGGGGATGCCGGGCGCGGCCACGGGCGGGCGCACCTCGGGCGTCGCGCGCCTCGGGCGCGCCTCATCTCACGCGCGGGTTCGTGGGGGCTCGGGCAGGGCCTCGGGGCCGCGGCCGGTGCGGCCGGCGACGTCGCCCGGGACCAGCGTGACGGCGCCGAACAGGTCCGGCGACAGGCCAGGGGGCCCCCCGAGGACGCCGGTGGCGCAGCAGGCCATCGTCCCGCAACAGCGGGTCTCGCGGCCCGGACGACAGCACCCGTCCTCGGTCGGCTCGACGCGCGCCGCCGCGACGGTGGCGCGGGCGACCTTGGACCATGCCGGCGCCGCCGACCGGGCGGCGGGCGTCACCGGTACGGACGCGGCGACCGGGGCGACCGCCCTCGGCTGCGCCGCGGCCGCGCGGTGGCCGTGGTGGGCATGGCCCTCGTGGGCCTGGGCGGCGGACGGCGCGACGTAGGCGATGATCGCGAGGATCATCGCCGCCATCAGGCGCAGGATCTGCCGGTCCGGGCTCATGGGTACGGGATTACACCGGTTCTGGCGGCGGGACCATGTCCGCGGCCGGGACGTGGACGCCGACGTGAGATTCCGGTCGCTGCGGCGCCACCTCGGGCCGCCGCGAGCAGGGGCTCGGCGGGCAAGAAGGCCGCGGTGGCGCGCTTCGTCGCCAGGTCGACCTCTATGTCGACCTCGATCCGGGCGCCGGGCGCGACGGCTTGCACGGCGCGGGTCACGGACCCGGCGCAGCCGCCGCGCCCCGTCTTCCCGACCTCGAATCGGACCATGCGGCTCTCCTTCCGACGGCGTCCGGACGAGATGGGGGTTCCCACCGTTGGAAGGTCAAGGCCCGAGGTTTGCCCAGCTTCGCGCCCATCGAAGACCGAGACTCGTCCGGTGCCATCCCGCCCGGCCGGGATGGTATCCTGCGCCGGTCGTCCCACGCCCGGCCTCGCCGGCCTCGAGCGGAGCGGATCAGTCCCGCGAACGCCCCTGGCCCGCTCCGCCTGTTCGCGAGGACGTGACGGACGCGCTCCCGGCACGGCCGCCTGCGAACCGCGGAAACCGGTTGGGTCATCCTGGTGCGCCTGCTGGTAGGCCGGGTGGTAAGCTTGGTATTAGGCTCGGCGGTGTTCTTCCCGGACGGCATCCGGACGCTGCTCGACCCCGAGGTGCCCGGTGCCGGTCGTTGGACGCCAGCCACGCCCGCCCCTTCGCGACACGCCCGGACCCAGGCCGCCCATGACCGACGCCTCATCGTCCGCTGAGCCCGGGCGGCCCGAGTCCGCGTCCGCACGCGCGCCCGGTTCCGTGGGAGAGGTCTTCCGCGCCTTCCTCAAGCTCGGATTGACCGCGTTCGGCGGCCCCATCGCGCACCTGGGCTACTTCCGCGACGAGCTGGTCACCCGGCGCCGATGGCTGGACGAGCGCGGCTATGCCGACCTGGTGGCGCTGTGTCAGTTCCTGCCCGGGCCCGCCTCCAGCCAGGTCGGGTTCTCGCTCGGCGTGCTCCGCGGCGGCGGCCTCCTGGGCGGGCTCGCCGCCTGGGCGGGGTTCACGCTGCCCTCGGCCCTGCTGCTCCTGGCCTTCGCCTACGGCGCCGCGGCCCTGTCGGGTCCGGTCGCCGACGGCGTGATCCACGGTCTCAAGCTCGTCGCCGTGGCGGTCGTCGCGCAGGCGGTCTGGGGAATGGCCCGCTCCCTGGCACCGGACCGGCCGCGCGCCGGCATCGCGGTCGCGGCCCTGTTCCTCACGGTGTTCGTCGCGGGCTCGGTCGGGCAGCTCGGCGCCATCGCCCTCGGTGCCCTCGCCGGGCTCGTCCTCTGCCGGGCGGCACCGCAGGCGCAGGCGGGGCACCTCGCGGTCCCAGTGTCCCGGCGGGCCGGCGCCGCGGCGCTGGTCGCCTTCGCCCTGCTCCTCGTCGTGCCCCATCTGCTCGTCGCCGGCCTGCCATCCCAGGGCCTGGCGCTGTTCGACGCCTTCTACCGCTCCGGCTCCCTGGTGTTCGGCGGCGGCCACGTGGTGCTGCCGCTGCTGCAGGCCGAGGTGGTCGCGCCGGGCTGGGTCGGCCCCGGCACCTTCCTCGCCGGGTACGGCGCCGCCCAGGCCGTGCCCGGCCCGCTGTTCACGTTCGCGGCCTACCTCGGCGCGGTCGCGGGGCCGTCGCCTCACGGCGTGGTCGGCGCGGCCATCGCGTTGGTCGCGATCTTCCTGCCGGGCGTGCTCCTGGTCTACGGCACGCTGCCCTACTGGGACGCGTTCCGGACGCGTCCGCTGGCCCAGGCTGCGATGCGCGGGACCAACGCGGCGGTGGTCGGAATCCTCGGTTCCGCGCTCTACGATCCCGTCTGGAGCAGCGCGGTCGGCAACCCGCGCGATTTCGCCGTGGCCGTGCTGGCGTTCGTGCTGCTGACGGTCGGTCGGGTGGCGCCGTGGATCGTCGTCGCGCTCACGGCCCTGGGCGGTGTCGCCCTCGCCTCGCTCTGACCGGAGCCGCCCTGACCCGATCGACCCGGCCGACCTGAACCCGACCGACTTGGACCCGACCGACCTGGACCCGACCGACTTGGACCCGTCCTGGCCGGTGCGAGCGGGAGGATCGGCTTCGACCGAGGGAGCCGGACATGCGGCGCGGTCGGAAGACGAGCGCGGAGCAGGCGGTGCTGACGCTGCGCCGGATCGCGGTGCGGAACGGAACTGCCCCGTCCCCGTCGCGGAGCTTCGCTTCGGCTGCGCGCCCAGACCGGCGGCATCGCCGGCGGCAGCGGCAGCGGCCCCGGCCGCGACGGGCGGGCCCTGTGGGCCTGGAATGCGTCACAGGGCCCGCCACCTTCGAGGCGCCTCGGCTACGGCTTGTTGGCGGGAGCCGGGTTCGTCGTCGTGGCCGGAGGCGCAGGGTTCGCCGGCGCCGTGCCGGCGGGAGGCGGAGGCGGCGGGGGGGTCTCGGCCTTCTTCTCGTCCTTGCAGGCCGTGAGCGCGAGCAAGCCGACGAGCGGCAGCAGATAGCGAATTCGCATGAGCGTTCCTCCTGTCTGGGCGATGTAGGCCATGAGGAACGTCACCCGGCCGCTGTTCGATCCAGCGCGCCGCGAGCCCGGCCCCTCGGACGATGCCGATTCATCGCGGGTCGCGGCGAGGCACGGCCACCGGCCCGATCCCGCGGGCCGGCAGGTCGGAACGACGCGGAGCGGACATCGCGAGAGCCGGCCTCGGGTCGGGAACAGGCGCGCCGGCAACGTCCGCGACCCTGGATCACCGCGCGGAGGCGGACCGTCGCGAGACCACCCGCATGCGTCACGCGCGCCGCCTCCGGTCGCAGCGGCATCCGGCGGCACGCCGCCTCACCGCTTTCGGCTATACTGCGCCGTGAAGCGCGTGCGGCGGCCTCCGGTGGCGAGGATCCGGACGGCCTCGCGTCGATGTCGCTCCTGCCCGCCGCCCCATCCTGGAAGCGCTGCCGATGCCGAATCGAGTCCAGTCGGCCTTCCGCGCGGCCGCCGAGTTCGGCGTCGGCCTGGTGGCGGCCTGCAACCGGCTGCGGCTGCCCAGGGCGGCGAATCCCTTCGTCGTCGGTGTCCACGCGCCGATGCGCGCGGAGCTGACGCTGGAGAACCTGCCGGTCACCGGGACGATCCCGCCCGGCCTCGACGGCCTCTATCTCAAGATGGGGGCGAACCCCGTCCGCGCGGCGACGCGGGGCCACGACTGGTTCCTCGGCGACGGCATGGTGCACGGTCTCGCGCTCGAGGGCGGCAGGGCGCTGTGGTATCGCAACCGCTGGATCGGCTCGCGCACGGCCGCCGCGGCGCTCGAGCGGCCCGCGGCGCCCGGGCCGCGGCGGGGCGGCAACGACACCGTCAACACCAACGTCGTCGCGATCGGCGACCGGATCTTCGCGGTGGTGGAGGCCGGCAGCTTCCCGGTCGAACTCTCGCCCACCCTGGAGGCTCAGCGCTACAACCCGTTCGACGGGACGCTGGCCGGCTCCTTCAGCGGGCACCCGCACCGCGACCCGCTGACCGGCGAGACGCACGCCGTCGCGTATGACGGCCGCGTCTGGGACAGCGTGCGCCACGTCGTCCTCGCCCCGAGCGGGCGGGTCGTGCGCGATGTGCCGGTCGCGGTCGCGCACGGCCCCTGCATCCACGATTGCGCGATCACGGCGCGCTTCGTGATCGTGCTGGACCTGCCGGTCACGTTCTCGTTCCGGGCCCTGCTCGCCGGGTACCGCTTCCCGTTCCGCTGGAACCCCGGCCACGGGGCCCGTGTCGGCCTCCTCCCGCGTCAGGGCGACGGCGCCGACATCGTCTGGTGCGCCGTCGAGCCCTGCTTCGTGTTCCACACCGCCAACGCCTACGACGACGCGGACGGGCGGGTGATCCTCGATGTCGTCGCCTACGGGACGGTGTTCGCCTCGGCCGGGGGCGGGCTCGACGCGCCGGGCCGGCTCGAGCGCTGGATCATCGACCCGTCGACGGGTCGGGTCGAGCGGCGCGTGATCGACGCGGCGGCGCAGGAATTCCCCCGCATCGATGAGCGGCGCCTCGGGCAGCGCCACCGCTACGTCTACACGGTCAGCGTGCCGGCCGACGGCAACACGCAGCTCGCCGGTGCGACGCAGCTCTACAAGCACGACCTCGAGACGGGCGCGCGCCACGTGCACGACTTCGGTCCCGGTCACGTCCCGGGGGAGTTCGTCTTCGTGCCGGCGCGGACCGGGGCCGATGAGGACGAGGGCTGGCTCGTCGGGCTCGTGATCGACACCGCCGGCGACGTGACCGACTTCACCGTCCTCGACGCGCGGGCGTTCGACGCCCCTCCCATCGCCCGGATCCGCCTCGGGCACCGGATCCCCCCGGGCTTCCACGGCAACTGGTTCCCGGCGCGCGGGCCGGCCTGAGAGACCGGGTGCGGTCCCGGCGACGGCCGCATCCGGACCGATCAGGCCGCGGCGGTCCAGCCGACCACCGCCGTCACGGGGTCGCCGGGACCTCCCGCGGGCTTGAGGACGCGCCGCTCGACGCGGGCGAAGCCGGCGCGCTGGAGGTACAGGCCGACGAGCTGGGCATGTCCCCCACCGTCGAGGGCACTCCAGATGGCCACGGCCTTGGTCGGGAAGCAGCGGTTCGAGAAGCTGATCACCGCCGGGGCACCGGGGCGCAGCACGCGCGCGACCTCGGACAGGACGGAGACGGGGCGCTGGAGATACTGGACCGAGACGCAGATCAGCGCGGCGTCGACGCAGGCCGTGTCGAGCGGCAGGCGCGGCTCGGCGTTGAGGTCCTGCACGAAATGCCGGGTCAGGCGCGGGTTGGCGGCGAGTTCGGCGGCGTTCAGGCCGTGACCGGTGACGCTGGCATACGCGACCTCGTCCGGCAGGTGGCTGACCCAGCTCGACATCAGGTCGAGGACGTCGCCGCCCGCCGGCACGATCGCCCTGTAGAGGTCGGTGACCGCCGCGACCGCGGCGGCATCGATATGGGTCACGAAGCGCGGTTGCGCGTAGAAGGCGGGATCGGGATCGCGGTCGTGCTTGGCGAACGCCTCCGGGGGAAAGTCCGGCAGATCCTGGGTCATCGTAGCGCGCTTCCGGATCTGACGGCGCGCCGGCTCCGAGAGACTGCGCGCGAACCGTGGATTGCGTGCGCGTGTAGAGAGAGCCGGGACGCCCCGCGGCCAGGTGTCCACGTCGCCGCATCCGCGCCGTGGCGCGGAAGGCATCACGGGTCGGAGCCGACGTTGCCGCCGCTTGTCCGCCCCGCTGGCGCGGCCCTCCTCATCACGCGCGACCGGCCGTCGACACTGCCGGAGATCGGGCGGCCGAACGCGGGACCGCACGGGAACCGGCAAGCCGCTTCGTCCGAGCCGTTCACGGGAGACGCCACGCGAAGTTTCAGGATAAATAATCGCCGCACAAATCGGCGTGGAACGCGCAATTTCTCAATGTACTTGTCATCGACACGTCGATGGCGTACAGATATGAAATCGATTTTTGGCCAGGTATCCGGCCGTATCGCCTCAACAGGGCGAGCGCTCTGCATCTCTCCCATTTTCGACATCCGGCGACCGGGCGCGTGTGATCCATGCGCCCGTCCTATCTATTTGCCTTCACTGACATGGAATACCTATGACCATCGGCACCGTTAAATGGTTCAACGACACCAAGGGCTTCGGCTTCATCCAGCCGGATGACGGCGGCAAGGACGTGTTCGTCCACATCTCGGCCGTCGAGCGCGCCGGCATGCAAGGCCTGAACGAGGGCCAGAAGGTCTCCTACGAGATGGAGACCGACCGGAGGACCGGCAAGCAGTCGGCCGGCAGCCTTCAGGCCGCCTGAGTCTCACGCGTCCAATCGTGACGCGCTTCGAAGCCGTTCCTACGCGGAGCGGCTTCATCCATGTCTCGCCACCGGGGCTGACGTCCGGTGCGCCCACGGAGAGTTCGTGAAGCCTTTGAAAACCGATCACCTCGTCGATCGTCTCGCGGAGACGGCCAGAGCGCGGCAGGCCACACTGGCCCGGTTCCGGGCACGCCCGGCGGCCGATGATCCGGTCGTCCTCGCGCGGCAAGCCGCGCGGCGCGCGGTCGTCCAGGCCCGGGACCTGCGGGCGACCGAACGGGAAGCCGTTCGTCTGGCCGCCGAGATCGAGCGTGAGGCTGAGGTCCAGGCCGCGCAGGCCCGCGCCGAGGCCGAGTCAGACCGTCTGGCCGCCGAGAAGGCGGAGCAGCAGGTTGCCCGCGCCGCCGAACAGAAGGCGGCACGCGACGCGCGATTCGCGGCCCGCAAGGCGCGTGCACGCCGCTAGCACGCCGCTAGGTCGAACTCAGCCCGCGCGCGCCATCACTCCGGAGGACGACCCATGTCTCACAAGTTCAAGATCGGCCAGCATGTCCGGCAGCTGGGGATCAGCTACGCTGGCAGTAAGAGCACCGTCGACGGCCTCTTCGAGGTGGTCCGCCTGACGCCGGACGATCGTTCCGGCGAACCGACTTACCGCATCAAGTCCGCGAGCGGCGAGCGCGCCGTGCGGGAAGGCGAACTCACGCCCGCCTGAACCGTCTCGGGCAGTCGGGCGCGCGGGGGACGACGCGGCGTCCCGTGACGCGCATCCGCCATGGTGCACCGGCCCGGCGGAAGGCGTCCGGATGGACCGAGATCGAGGCCTTTGCGATCCATGACGACGACGAAGGACATCCACCCGGCCGATGCGGCGATGATCGAACCCAATCAGACGGCCTTCATCCTCAAGGTGACGCGGCCCGACGACGCGGAACTGTCGGGCCGATTGGTCATGTTCTACGCCGCGATTACCACCTCGGAGGACGAGGCGCTGGCCATCGTGCGCCGCGCGGTGAAAGCCGATGCGGAGGTCGAGCCGACGGGCGTCCGCCTCTCCCAGCAGACCGCCAGCGCACTCGATCTGGAAGCGGGCCTCGCGCGCGCGCTCTGACACGACGGCCCCCTGGCCCGGCCACACCGCGGGATCGCGCGGAGAAGCCGAAGTGCGACCCTCGTAACCCACGAGGTCTTCCAGCCGCGCCGATCCCACGAGCCGATCTGCGGCCGCGACCGGGGTCACGGCCGCGTTGGACCTCCGGGCAGGACAGCGCGTTGTGGCAGGCGGCGGTGAGCGGAGGACGTCTGCCATGAACATCGAACGCTTCGCGGAAACCGAGACGACGCTCGCCGTCGCGGACCGCCTCTGGCGCGCCGAGATGCGTCGTGCCTTCGGACCCGATGCGGTCCTGCTCCACGGCTTCGGCGCGGAGCGTCAGGGCGCACCGGGCACGCGGTTGCGCACGGCCTTCGAGGCGAGACGGAGCGCGATCGCGGCGTGGCGGCACGCGCGGCGCCCGGCCGCCTGAGCCACCCGCCTGCGGGATCGGGCGCCGCTTGGCACGGCCCGTCGTCGAAGCGCCCGGCACGCGCCGGGAAGACGCCGTTCCTGGCGCGCAGCACCCGCCGCCCTCTCGGTCCGGCCCGATCGCGGAGCGGCATCCCGGACGGGGGACGTGAACAGCGGCCGCCGGCACGGTATGAGGGCGATGCGGCTCCGTGGGCCGTGCAGCGACCGACGGTTGCGCAGCCCCCTCGCCTCTCCGAGATCAGCACCATCGCCGCCGCACGACGGCAATCGAGGACAGACCGATCGCAAGCGAAGCACGAGCCCGCGGCGTCCCGAGCCGGGATGCCCCGCGCGTTCCCGAGCGCACCGTCCCCGGCCGGTCATGCGGTTCCTGCACGGTGTGCTGCCGTGCTCTGGCGATCCCTGCCCTCGACAAGCCGGCAGGGATCGTGTGCCGGCACAACACCGGAACGGGCTGCGGGATCTACAGCGAACGCCCGGAGGCCTGTGCCCGGTGGTACTGCCTCTGGCGCAAGATCGACGTCCTGCCCGACGCGCTCAGGCCCGATCGATCGGGCGTGATGTTCTCACTGGATATCCGCTCGCCCGCGGCCGATGTGGCGGATGCGGTCTGCATCGTCGGGCGTGCAGTCGAGGGCGTGCACGCCTTCGACCGGCCGGACGTGATCAAGGCGTTCGCCATGTTCGTGCGCGAGGGCTCCTGGCCCGTGTGGCAGGCGACCGAACACGACACGACCCTGGTGCATCCGGGTCCGCAGATTTCTCCGCCGTGACCGTCGGCTGTGCGGGCACGGCCGGGTGCCGGGACGCGCGACGACTCGGTGGGCGCGCGGCGTCCGGCCCCCGTCCCGGCATATCGCGGCGGTAGGCCGGGGCTCCTAATTGTCTCCGAAATCGTATTTTTAAGATCGGGGCGCGACGCGATGTGCTATGTATCTGCACGGGCACGCATTCGCCGCCCGCTCAGGAGATTCCGATGACCATCGTCCGGTGGCTGATCTCCAGAACGATCCAGTTTTTTCTTGGCAGCGCGCAGGAGCGCAGGTCCGATGCGATCGCCAAGCGAAAGGAAGCCGGGACCTTCGAGGGGGCATCGGCGAGCAAGGGCCGGGATTTCGAAGCCAACTACGCCGCGGCAGCTCAGCTCCTCAGAACGCGGATCGATCGGGAATTCCCCGACGCCTACTACGCGCGGCTGAGTTCCGGGAGAAACAGCTCCTACGATTACGGGCAGGATCGCGCGCTCGCCATCGACACCATGTCGATCGCCATAGCGATGGCGTTGCGGAACGGCGCCACCGTTCCGCAGGCGGCCGCGGCCGGGGCGGCGAGCATCGGCATCTGACGGGAGGCGCGGGACATTCGTGCCTCGGAGGACCGGGTCGCGCTTCCGCGGTCGCTCGGCCAGCGGCGGCGCGTCACGCCGTCGTGGCACCGGCCATGTCGCGGGTCCGCTCGATCATCGCGAGGAGGACCGTGTGAAAGGCTTCCTGCTCGCGCGAGCGGGAGCCCGCCCGCGTCGCGCACGCGAGTTCGGCACGGAGCCCGTCGAGGGCCGCCGCGCGTCGCTCCGCACCGTCTTCACGCAGGACGAGTCGCAGCAGGATATCTTGGGCGGCCGCGAGATCGGCCGGGTCCGCCCGGACGATGAGCGCTCCCAGAGCCTCCAAGCACGTCTCACGATCAGTCATGCGCACATCCATCAGGGAGCGAGCGGCAGAGACGACGTCGGCATCAGGCCCTCGACGCGCAGCTTCAATCGAGTGGCCCTGATCGTCTCGATGGAGCGCCACGAAATATTCCGGGCCAGGCCCTCGGTTTCCAGATCCGTGAGCTGATCGATCAGCCGCCCGCTCTCGAGGAGGCCGGGTCGCTGCGCCATACGGACGACCAACCTGGTCAGCTTCCGCATCACCGGGCACGGCCGGGGTTGGCCGGGCTCTACCACGCGGCTTGGCCGTGACGCGCGAACATCGCGTCAGACCTTCCGGGGCGGCTTCGTGGCCGCCGCGACGGAGCCCTTGACGGAGGGCGCCGACGCGTTGGTCTTAGGCACAGACTTCTTCGGCTTCTTGGCTTCGCGATTTCCGCGCTTCTGTTCCGCTGCCATGATCTCGCTCCTGGATACGATGACAGCCCCGACGACGTCGTCCTCACCGTTCGGGCGTCGGCTGGTCTGGAAGCAACCGGATCGCGATCGCGACCGGGGTCTCGAACAGGCCGAAGACGGCAACGAGGCGGTCGCTTGCCCAGAGTTCGGCATGATGCCCCGCGATCAGACCCGCTGCCTGCCGCTTGGCGTCGCCGTCGTTGCGCGCTGTGATGACGCAAGTCGTGAGCACGCCACCGGTCGGGGCGAGCCGATGGACCTGATAGGCGCGGCGCGCGTGTCGTGAGCGCGGCTTGGCGGGAAACGTGATGAGGTCTGCCACGCGCGCCTGTCCGTTGCAGGCGGGGGCATGGACCCTCAGCCACCGGAGCCTGGATCAACCGATCCGGTGATGGCAACACTCTGCGCTCTCACGGCCGACAAAGATAGCCCTGACCGGACGGGCGTCGCGCCCGGCGCGCGACGCGGCGGGCCCGCTCGAGACCTGCGCCCAGCGCCCGTTGGATGATCGGGACGGACGCGAGCGCGCCGACCGGTTGCGATCGAAGCGGTCTGTCCCGTGATCCGGCCGGGCCGATGCGGCCGACCGGCCGGCAACATTCAGGGTCTGGCACCGGCGGCGCGCGCGTGCTCCAGGAAGAAGCGGATCATCTCCTGGCTCGCGTCCGGTCCGCGCGGGTCGGTGAACGAGCCGGCCGGGCTGCCGCCCGACCACGCGTGCCCGGCTCCGTGCAGAACCCACTGCTCCACGATGGCGCGGCCGGACGCGTCCGAACGGACGGTGCGGGTGTAGTCCACCCCGTCCGGTGTCCGGCCCTGGGTCACCGCTGTGCGGAGTTCCGGGTCCGACGGCCCCTGAGCGGCCACGCGATCGCCGTTGGCCGCGTGCACCGTGCGGTCGCGGTCGCCGTGGAACACGATCAGCGGCACGGCGTGGCGTTGTCCCGTCGCGCGCGCACCGTCCCCCTTCATGGCCGCGAAGGCCGAGGGCACGTCCCGCGCCGAACCGCAGGCCAGGCCGGAATGGACGCCGATCGCCGCGAACAGGTCGGGGTAGGTCATCGCCAGGATCGCGGCGGCGGCCCCGCCTGCCGACAGGCCGGCCGCGTAGACCCGCCTGTCATCGGCCGAGAACTCCGCGATTACCTGCCGGACGATGCCGGCGATCAGGGCGGGCTCGCCGCCCTCCCGCTGCTGGTCGCCGGGCTCGTACCAGTTCCAGCACCGCTGCATGTTGGCCGAGCGCGGCTGCTCCGGATAGACCACCAGGACGCTGCGCGCCTCCGCGACCGCGTTCATCCGCGTGCCTGCGGCGAAGTCGTCCGGGTTCTGCGTGCAGCCGTGCAGCATCACCACGACGGGCAGAGCCTGGCCGGTGTAGCCGCTCGGTACGTAGACCTTGTAGGTCCGGGTCCCGGCCGCGCCGGTGAACGTGCGGGCCTCGAAGCGTGCCCCCTCCGGAAGCCGGGGCGCGGCCGGCGTCGCACCGTCCCGCCCGTCGCGATCCGCACCGATGCCGGCCTTCGCCAGCGCCTCCTTGACGGTGCGCATCACGGTGCCGGCGACGTCGCCCGCGGATCCGGCGTGGGGATGGCGGCCCGGACGTTCTCCGGCCGTCTCCGGCGCGACCCAGGCTTCGCCGGGAGCGGAGGGCGCGACCATGTCGAGGATGTCGGCCGCGTCCGCGCTCGGCGCACCCGTCCCGGCGGCGCTCCGGGCCGCCCCCGACCACAGCCTGAAGGCTGCGGCCTGGCGCTCCTGAAGCCTGGCCATCGCCTCCGCGGCGCGGGCGGCACGGGCCGGGTCGACCTTCGGGAACGCGAAGCGCGTGAAGGCGGTCTTCGTGGCGTGATCCATCGGACGGGTCCTGGCTGAGCGGGAAGCGGGCGCGGCGGGGTCCGGCCGCGTCGGCGGGGAGAGGTGGCGCCGTCAGGCCGTCCGGTCGGCGAGCGCCGCCTTGACGGCGGGACTGGCCTGGAAGGCGCCGAGCACCTCGACCGAGGCGATGGCGGCGCGCGCCAGTTCGGGCGTGACGTCGAGGGCGATGCTGGCCAGCCCGAGCACCTGGATGTGCAGCGGCGCGCCCGCGTCGCGCGCCGCCTCGAGCGCCTGCTTCGTGTAGTGCGACAGGCCCAGGCTGAGCTGCTTCCGGCTGACGGATTGCCTGACGGCCTCGCCCTGGCGCTCGATCTGATTGCGCACGGCGGTGCGGATGAAATCGGCACGGTTGGCGTAGAAGCCGTCGCGCACCATCAGGTCGATATGGCCGAGGTCGACGAAACCGAGGTTGAGCGTGATCTTCTCGCTGTCCGGCAGCCTGGGTCGCAGATCGTGCACCTTGTCGGCCATGTGAACCATCCATACGCCATCCGGTTGGATGGTCTAGAGATGGTGTGCAGATGCGGCGGCGCAAGGGTTGCCGGTGACGACTCCAATCCGAGAAGCCGATCGCGACGACTTCGAGGATGCGCGGATCTGCCTCGAGGATACGACCAGGGCCGCGTCGGATCGAGCCGCGGCAGGGCGCGGCCCTGCTAGGTCTCGCCACGAGAAATCGATTCCGGATCCGGACGGGTCGTCAGCTTTGAGGCCGGCGCGCGGTCGGTGCGGCCTCGTCCCATTCGCGATCCTGCTCCGCCAGCAGAGCGGCGCGACGGGCCGCCGCGCTCGCGGCGTCGCACGACGGTGCCGCCCGGGCCTCCTCCAGGGGACGCGAAGGCACCGGATCGGACGCGCGAGCGAGGCGGGTGAGCGTGGCGACGACGTGGTCCACGTCACCGGATGTCACGGCGCCTGTCCGGAGGAGCCCGAGACGCGAACACGTGGCGATGTCCGCACAGGATGCGTCCGCGAAGCGGAGCGCCGCGATCTGATCCGCCGCGAGGGGCAGGCATCCGGCCGGCAGCCCGCGCAGCCGGCCGAGCCGCCGCGCCCGCGTGGCCTCGGGTGTGTGCATCTCCCGCGCGCCCGGAAGCCAGCGCGCCAGCACGTCGAGGATGAAGTGCCGGACGCGCTCGACGCGGATGGGACCGAACTTCCTGATCGTGGCGATCGCGACCGGTGAAGACTGGGCCAGATGACCGAGATCCGGGAAGCCGGCCTTCCGCAGGCGGGCGCGCAGGGACGCCGTCAGCAGGCCGCGCCCGAAGCCCTCGGCCGACAGACGCCGGATCGTGTCCGGGGACAGGTCGTCGAAGAGGGGAAGGCGGGCGCCGACCTCGGCCATGAGGCTGTCGGACCAGACGGCGCGGAGGGATCGGTCGGGCATCACCGCGGCCGATAGGGCACTTGCCGGGTGTCCGCAACGAACCGTCACCGCGGGCCCGAGGGACGGGCGCCGAAACGGACCGTCGGACGCGGCATCGCTGGTCGCTCGCGACCGGCCCTGGCCCGCGCGTCGCCGCGGAAACCGTCCGATCAGACTACGATCTCACCGCGGTCAGTTCCTGGAGAGCGCAGTCGATCGCCCGGATGATCTGCTCGCTGGTTCGAACCACGGCAGCGTCTCGCGATAGAGCGACGACCGCTTGCTGCAACGCCCGAAACTGATCGAGCCGAATGGCCGGATCGAGACCGCGCGCGACGGCCGACTGTACGAGGCCGCGGACGAATTCACGCGCCAATTGCTCGTCGAACTCGTGCAAATTCTGGATCTCTGCCTCTCAACCGCGACACGTCTAACACCGTCCGGATGAGAAGGGATCCGCGCAGCAGCGAGTCGCCGAATCCGGCGCCTGGCCGCACGGCGTCATCGCGCGAGGGTGGCCTCCGCGATCCGGACGGCCGATTGCGCGTCCGCGGCGACGGCGTCCGCGCCGACGACACGGGCGCTGGCAGGCTCCCGCACGAAGAGCGGCCCGCCGACGATGACGCGCAGGTCCGGGTTGCACGACGCGGCGCGCAGTTTCGCCACGGACACCGCCATCACCGGCAGGAGGATGTCGCAGGACAGCGAGATGCCGACCAGATCGAACTGTTCGGCGCGGACCAAGCTGGCGGGGTCCTCGTCCGCTCCGTTGGTCAGGACCACGTCCCACCCCGCCTCGCGGAAGAAGCTCGCCACGAGCGCGAGGCTGAAGAGATGGGTCTCACCGGGACAGGGCATCAGCAGGACGCGGCGACCGTTCGCCGTCACGTCCACGCCCTCCAGATCCGCACACAGGGCGCGGGTCAGGTTCTGGAGGCGACCGAGCGCGAGCGCCACGTCGAGGAAGTCGGCGGCATCGTCTTCCCAGAGCTCGCCCAGATACCGCGCCGCGGGTGCGAACAGGTCGAGCAGCAGGGCATCCAGCGACAAGCCCTCTTCCAGGAGCGCGCGCACCCACTCGGCGTGCGGTTCGCCCTCCATCAGCGCTTGAGCGAGAGAGGCGACGCGCTCAGGCGTCGGTGATCGCGTCGTCGACGCGGGCGACGGCGGATCCGCCCGATGCGCGAGCGCCAGACGCGGCAGGATCTCGTCCTCGACGATCCGGGCGAGACCGGCCTGGATGATGGCCGAGTTGCGTTTGGCCGCTCCGTGAACGGACCAAGTCCGTCGGTCGACGCGGGCGCGCGCGACACCGATACCGGCCATTTCAGGCATTGGCTCCCCCGCCGACGCGGCACTATATGTTTTGTATCGGCACTAGGCAACTCGATTAGCGAACTATAATTCCGATCGCGGACGGATGATTGTGGCTACAGCCTGACGGAACACACGCGCGCCGCGACCGGTGTGGGCTGTACAGGTCGGTACCGGCACAGAACTGCCGCCTCGGATGACGGTTCCCGTCAATCCGGCACGGCGGACAGGGCGCTCCGGAGCGAACGATCTCTTCACCGAGAGAGCCGGTCGTTCCGCGCCGCGGCGATTGATCCAGGTGAGTGCCCGCGCGCCGCGTTTGTGCGAGCGTAGACGATTGTGGGCTCGGCGGCCGGTGACCGCGTGATGCGCGCTGCTATGTCCAGTCGGCGGAGAGCCCGATGCCGCGATATTTCATCGTCACATCCGATCACATCACGGTCAAGGACGACGAAGGCGTGCAACTTTCCGGTCGGGACGCGCTGCGCGACACCCTTCGCCGGCTGCTGACCGACATCCTGCGCGATGAGGGCTATCGCACCGAGGTGAACGCGTTCACCGCTCAAGCCTACGACGAAGCGGGCAAGCTCGTGATGAGCGCGAGCGCCAGCTTCTCGGCGACAGATGTGTAGGTTGCAGCCTGTCCGTCGCCGAGGCGCGCGGGCGCTCCGTGGCCGCGGAGGCAGATCGGGTTCTCGCTGATCGACGGTGCGGCGGGTACAAGATCAGGGATGACGGAAGGCCTGCCGCGCTCGGCTGGTTTCACCGGCGGTCACCCCGATTTCCTTGTCCTCGGCCGTGATCGCGGTCTCAACATTCCCGAGACGGAGCTTAGCCCAGGAAGATGGCGAGCAGTTCGCCGGGGATTGTCGCCGTGCGCGGACCGCCTGGAAGGGCCCGCGCCCGGCGGCAGGCACATCCGCGGAGTGCCTCAGTCGCGCGCCGCCTCGACGCTGGCGCGATCGACCACGGCGCGCAGCGCCTCACCGCCCTCCATGACGAACCAGGCCCGCAACATGTCCGTCGTCTCCGGCGTGTCGCCGGGCCGCTCGCGGAACAGGTCGGCGCAGCGAGCCAGCTCGCGCGCCACGAAGATCTCCAGGAAGGCCGCACCGCGGGTTCTCGCGAGTTCGGCGAGAGCGTCCTCCAGGACGCGCCGCATCATCTCGCCGACCATGGCCGAGATGTAGACGGCCTCCGCGCTGCCCTGTTCGGGCTCGTTCAAGCAAGTCTCCGATCTGCCCGGACGCGACCCCGAACGGAACAACGGGCAGACGATAAAGGCGGGTCCCGAGGCCGAAGCCTCGGGTTCTGTTGCTAGGCGTACCCACGCCCCGGAAGATTACGCCGCGAGGCGCATCTCCATGCCGACGTTGTCGTTGGCATTTAGAGTTTTGGTCAGGTGCCCGGAACGAGGGTTGCCCGCGCCGAGCCGGTCGAGTCCTTACCGAAAGCCGCATCTTACCCTGCCGAGGCAGGGCAGAACTCGCGATCCCTTTACCGCCCAGTCGAACCTGTTTCACCCCCAGCAGAAGCACCCTGGCAGCGCGCGATCCGCAACGCCGGACGCTCGCCCTCGTCCCCGCGCGGTATCCGGGGCAAGATGCTTCTGGTGGAGGCGCCGGGTACCGCCCCCGGGTCCTGAAGCGTTATTACGAACCGGTCATCAACCTCGCAGCCACCGTAACCCATCCCGGCCCGCCGGTCCATCGCGTGCACGCAGCGATCCTGGCCGGACATCGGTGGCGCCGCGGCCGCCGCGTGCCCATATGCGTGCGATCCCTCCGCGCAATCCCGTGCTCTGGGCCACGAAGCGGAGGCCGACATGGCACGCGAACTCAAGACCGGCAAAGCGCAGGGCGTCACGCCCGAGGACTTCAACGAGCGCGTGAAGCGACTCCTCGCCGACAAGCCGGATCCCCGCAAGGCCGAGCCGGCACGGAAGAATTTCAAGGTCAACAAGCCGCTCGTGCGGAGCTGACAGGCCGCTTCGGAGACGTTCGCCCGGCAGCGAACGTCTTCTCGGAACCCCGCGCGTGCTCGTGCAGGCATCGCAGGCATGGCAAGCTACGAGGCCGCAGCGCGGAGCGCCTCGGGATCCCTATATCTGCGCGATCAGTGGAACGGCTCAGGAGGAGCGACGATGGAAACCGAGAGGGCGGTGCTGGCCGGTGGTTGCTTCTGGGGCATGCAGGACCTCATCCGGCGCCAGGAGGGCGTCGTGTCGACCCGCGTCGGCTACACGGGCGGCGACGTGCCGAACGCGACCTACCGCAACCACGGCACCCATGCCGAGGCCATCGAGATCATCTACGACCCGGCGCGGACGAGTTTCCGGCGCATGCTGGAATTCTTCTTTCAGATCCACGACCCGACGACGCCGAACCGCCAGGGCAACGACAGGGGCCCGAGCTATCGCTCGGCCATCTTCTACACCGACGAGGGCCAGCGCCGCGTCGCCGAGGAGACCATCGCCGACGTCGACGCTTCCGGCCTGTGGCCGGGCAAGGTCGTGACCGAAGTGGCGCCGGCCGGCCCGTTCTGGGAGGCCGAGCCGGAGCATCAGGACTACCTGGAACGGCGTCCCGACGGATATACCTGCCACTTCATCAGGCCCAACTGGGTGCTGCCCGCGCGCGCGCCAGCCACGCAGAGCGCGTAGGCTTATCGGGCCGAGGCCGCCGGACAGTCGGCGGTCTCGGGCCTCACGGTCGCGACGGTACCGCCGGCGGCCGCCGAGACGCGCCGGTCGTGACGCTGGCGGGCTCGCGGGCCGAGGCGCGTCCGACCGCTTCCGGACCGCCGCGTCGCGGACACCGCTCCGTCCGGCGGTGGTCGCGTGCACCGCGCGAGCGACGAAGCCGCCGACCAGGCCCGGTGCGGTCAGCCCGCGAGTTCGGGCCTCGTCCGTCCGCCGAGATAGGCCGACCGGATCTCGTCGTTGGCCCAGAGGGCGTCGGGGGCGCCCTGCAGGACGAGCCGGCCCGTCTCCAGCACGTAGCCCCGATCGGCGACCGAGAGCCCCATCCGGGCGTTCTGCTCCACCAGCAGCACGGTGGTCCCGCGGCGGCGCACCTCGGCGATGATCGCGAACACCGCCTGGACGATCACGGGGGCCAGGCCGAGCGAGGGCTCGTCGAGGAGCAGGATGCGGGGCTTGGCCATCAGGCCGCGCGCGAGGGCCACCATCTGGAGTTGGCCGCCCGACAGCGTCCAGCCCAGGGCGTCGCCGAACCGGCGGATGTCCGGGAAGAGGTCGAACATCGCCTCGACCTCATCGCGCAGCGCCCGCTTGCCGAGGCCGGCGCGGTTGGACGCGCCCAGCATGATGTTCTCGCGCACCGTGAGCCCCGGGAAGACCCGGCGCCCCTCCGGGACGTGGGCGACGCCGAGCCGCACGATCGCCTCGGGCTTCAGGCCCTCCAGCGGCCGCCCCTCCAGCAGGATCGTGCCGGCGGCGGGCCGCACCAGCCCGGAGATCGCCTTGAGGGTCGTCGACTTGCCGGCGCCGTTGGACCCCAGCAGCGTCACCACCTCCCCGGCTCCGACCGAGAAGGACAGGCCGCGCACCGCCTCGATCTCGCCGTAGCGGACGACCAGGTCGCGGATCTCGAGGAGTGGCGTGGCGGGCGTCGTCATCGCTGGGGTCAGGCCGGGGCGAGGTCGGTCTTGAGGCTCGCCGCCGGACCGGCGGCGGCGTCCTCGCCGAGATAGGCCTGGATCACCGCCGGCTCGCGCAGCACGGTCGCCGTGACGCCGTCGGCGATGCGGCGGCCGAAGTTCAGCACGGTGATGTGGCTCGCCACGTCGCTCACCAGCGTCATGTCGTGGTCGATGATCAGGATGGTCAGGCCCTTGGCGGCCATCCGGCGCAGGAGCACCGTCAGGGCATTCTTCTCGCTGGAATTGAGCCCCGCGGCGGGCTCGTCGAGGAGCAGCAGCACGGGGTTGCCGGCCAGCGCCCGCGCGATCTCGATCAGGCGCTGGTGGCCGTACGAGAAGCCGGAGATCGGCTCCTGCGCCCGCCCCTCCAGCCCCACGAAGGCCAGAGCCGCCCGGGCGCGGGCCTCCAGCCCCGCCCGGTCGCGCGCGCCGAGCGGGTTGTTGGGGCGCTCGGCGCCGATGACGACGTTCTCCAGGGCGCTCATGGAGCGGAACAGGCGGATGTTCTGGAAGGTGCGGCCGATCCCGGCCGCCGCCCGCCGGTGCGGGGACAGGCGCGTGACGTCCTGCCCCGCCAGCCGCACGGTGCCCCCCGTGGGGCTGTAGAGGCCGGACAGGACGTTCAGCGTCGTGGTCTTGCCGGAACCGTTCGGGCCGATCAGCGCGTGGATGCCGCCCCGCGCCACCGTGAAGCTCACCGCGTCCACGGCCTTGAGGCCGCCGAAGTGCTTGGACAGGTCCGACACCTCCAGCATCGGCGCGGCGGACGCCTCGCCCTGGCTCAGAATCAGTTCGGCGGCGGGCGGCGGGATCGGGCGGGCGCGGCGCAGGCGCCGGACCTGGTCGCCGAGGAAGCCCCAGATCCCGTCGGGCATGAACACCACGATCAGGATCACCGCGAGCCCGTAGATCGCGAGGTAGAGCCCGGGGATCTCCTTGAGGAAGCGGAGCCATTCCGGGATCAGGATCAACAGGGCCGTGCCGATCACGGCGCCCACCGGCGAGCCGACGCCGCCGAGCAGCGCCATCGTCAGGAAGACGATCGACTCGGCGAAGGCGAACTGGTCCGGGCTGATATAGGTGAAGCTGCCGGCGAACAGCCCGCCGCCGAGCCCCGCCAGCAGCGCCCCGAGGGCGAAGGCCGCGACCTTGGTGCGGTAGATGTCGATGCCCGAGACCCCCGCCGCGAGCTCGTTGTCGCGCACCGCCCGCATGGCGCGCCCGAGCCGCGTCCGCGGCATGTGCCAGACGAGCCAGCCGACGACGGCCAGCACGAGCACGCACAGGGCGAGGTAGCTCTGCCCGTCCGCGAACAGGGCCGGGCGGCGGATGTTCGGCACGCCGTCGGGCCCGTGCGTGACGGGGATCCAGTTGGTGAGGACCAGCGTCAGGATCTGCTGGAACGAGATCGTCACCATGGCGAGGTAGTGGCCGCCGAGCCGCAGCGTGGAGGCGCCGAGCGCGGCGCCCAGAACCAGCGCGAGACCGAGGCCGGTGATCAGGCAGATCCAGAAATTCAGGCCCCCGTCGACCGTGCCGAGTCCGACCGCGTAGGCACCGATCCCGAAGAAGGCGGCCTGGGCGAGGTTGATCTGCCCGCACAGGCCGAGCACCACGGTGAGCCCGATCACCGCGATGGCGTAGGTCGCCGCCTGCATCAGGATGTTGAGGGCGTAGCCGCTGAGCGGCGTCGTCGCGGCCAGCGTCACCAGGGCGGCGGCCAGGACCGCGTAGGCGAGGCTCCCGAGGGGCAGGCGGCGCGGCGGGCGCGCCGGAGCCGCTGCGGCCGGGCCGGCGACGATGGAGGGGCGACCGCTCATGCCTTCTCCGCCACGCGCTCGCCGAACAGGCCCTGCGGGCGCACGACCAGGAACACCACCAGCACCAGGAACGCGAAGGCGTCCTTGTAGGGGACCGAGATGTAGGCCGCCCCGAAGGTCTCGATGATGCCGAGCGCGAGGCCGCCGATGATCGCCCCGGTGACGTCGCCGAAGCCGCCGATGATCGTCGCCGCGAAGGCCTTGAGGGCGATCGTGGCCCCCATCTGGATCGACACGAACAGCACCGGCGCCACCAGGATGCCGGCGATGCCGCCGAGCACCGCGCTGTACACGAAGGTCAGCATGATCATGCCGGCCACCGGGATGCCCAGGAGGGCGGCCATCTCCTTGTCCTGGGACGTCGCCTGAAGCTTCTTGCCGACCAGAGTGTGCTCGAAGAACCAGTACTGGAACGCCACCAGGGCCGCCGTCACCGCGATGATCAGCAGGTACTGGCTGTCGAGGAAGACCGGCCCGAGCAGGAACCCTTGCGTCTCGAAGACGGGCGGGAGCACCTGCGGCTGCGGCCCGTAGAGGGCGAGCGTCGTGTTCGCCAGGAAGATCGAGGCGCCGATGGTCGAGATGATCACCGGCAGGTAGCTGCGGTGCCGCAGCGGGTAGTAGACGCCGAGATTGAACAGGGCGCCGAGCAGCGCCATCCCGCCGAGGGTCAGGAGAAGGGAGAGCCAGTAGGGCCACTGGAGGTCGACGGCGAAGACCACCATCAGGAAGGCCGCCACCATCGAGAACTCGCCCTGCGCGAAGTTCACCACGTTGGTGGCGCGGAAGATCAGCACGAAGCCGAGCGCCACCAGGGCGTAGACGGAGCCGATGCCGATCCCGGTGAAGAGGAGCTGCAGGATCAGGTCCATGCGGTCCGCACTCTCGCCTCCTCCTCCGGATGTCGTTCACGCACCCCGAACACGTCGGCCGGCTCACCCTTGGTAGAAGTCGATCCGCCGGTCGAAGACGATGTTGCCCTTGTCGTTGCGCACGACGTTGTAGCCGTGCAGGCCGTCGCCGTTCTTGTCGAAGTTGTAGGTTCCCTCGGCGCCCTCGTGGCCGCGCACCGCCAGGATCGCCTCGCGGACGGCCTGCGGATCGGTCTTGCCCGCCGCGTTGATCGCCTTGGCGAGCACCGTGACCGCGTCGAAGGTCCACGAGGACTGGTTGTCGGGCGCGATCTTCATCGCGGCCCGGTAGGCCTTGCCGTAGGCGCGCGCGGCGTCGCCCGACTCCTCGGCGTAGTCGGCCACGCCGTAGGTGCCGTAGAGGGACGGCCCGGCGAGCTTCAGGGCGGTGACGTTGGTGATCGAGGGCGAGCCGACCCAGGGCGCGGTGACGCCGAGCTGGCGCAGCTGCCGGGCGAAGATGCCGATGTCGTTCTCGAAGGTGAAGTACGAGCCGATCACGTCGGCGCCCGACTGACGGATCGCCAGCACGACCGGCGTGAAGTCCTGGCTCTGGTTGGTGTAGCCCTGGTCGAGGGCGACCGTGGCACCGCCCTTGGCGAGGCTCTCGGTCAGCGCCTTGGCGCCGCTGGTGCCGAAGGCGTCGGTGGAGTGGATGATCGCCCACTTCTTCTTGCCCAGCCCGTTGACGCCGTGCTCGGCGATCACCCGGGCCGAGAAGGTGTCGTTGGGGCGGAAGCGGAACAGCCAGGGATTGCCGAGCTGCGTCAGGACCGGGTCGGTGCCGCCGAAACAGACGGGTTTCCCCGTCTTCAGGATGTCGGGCGCCATCGCGTGGTTCTGGGTCGAGCGGATCGAGCCGAGGAAGCCGACGAGGTCGCCCTGCGACGCCAGTTTCGAGAAGGCGAAGACCGCGCCGGGATTGGTGGTCTGATCGTCCTCCGTGACGATCTCCAGGGGCTTGCCGAGCACGCCGCCGGCCTTGTTGACCGTCTCCAGGGCGATCTTGGCCCCGGCGAGCGCGTAGCGGCCGGCATCCGCGCCGGGCCCCGTCACCGGGAGCACCATGCCGATCCGGACGGTCGACCCGGCGCCCTGAGCGCAGGCCGAGCGGATCACCCCCGGCGCCAGGCCGCCCGCGACTGCGGATGCGGCCCCCGTCAAGAAAACGCGGCGCGTCGTCCTCATTGGCGTATCCGTCCCACCGCCGATGCTCAGGCCCGGCGTTGGCGACGATGGTCCCTATTCCGCGCGCCGATGTCTATCCTGCAAACCTTCGACGCTCAGCTTCGATGAGAAGAAGCTCTCGGATCGTCACTCGACCGCTTTCGCTGCGGTGCGGCGAAGGAGAAGACGATGACGACGAGGCTCCGCCCGCATTCATTCTGTCCTGACGCGCGCTCGGAACGCGAAGATCCGAACAGGCGCGATCCGGAATGTGTACTATCAGGCAGAGATCCGGCGTTCCTCTGCGGCGCGGGCGAGCGCAACAGGCGCTATAGGATCGGTGTACGCGCGGGAGAGGCCTGATGCGACCGGCGCATTCGGCGAGGAGGCGCTTCCGTTTTCCAGCGAACCGTTGCACCGTCGAGCTTCCAGCACGGGGCATCGCGGCCTGAAGCGCGCGGCGTACGAGCGGGCGCGAGCCCGCCTCAACCGCGACCGGCCCCGTCATCCAGTCGCGAGGCCGAACCTCCCATGGCGCCCATCATCACGACGGTCGAGGATCTGCGGCGGGTCGCCAAGCGGCGGGTGCCGCGGATGTTCTACGATTACTGCGATTCCGGTTCGTGGACGGAGTCGACCTACCGCGCAAACGAGGCCGAGTTCGCCGGCATCAAGCTCCGCCAGCGCGTCGCGGTCGACATGACCGACCGTACCCTCGCCACGACGATGGCCGGTCAGGCCGTCGCGATGCCCGTCGCCCTGGCGCCGACGGGTCTCACGGGCATGCAGCACGCCGACGGCGAGATCCTGGCGGCACAGGCGGCGGAGGCGGCGGGGGTGCCGTTCACGCTGTCGACGATGAGCATCTGCAGCATCGAGGACGTCGCGGAGAACGTCAGCAAGCCGTTCTGGTTTCAGCTCTACTTCATGCGCGACCGCAGCTTCAACGACCGCCTCATCGACCGCGCGAAGGCGGCGGGCTGCTCGGCTCTGGTCCTAACGCTGGACCTCCAGATCCTCGGGCAGCGCCACAAGGACATCCGCAACGGCCTGTCGGCCCCGCCGCGGCTGACGCCGGGCACGGTCCTCGATCTCCTGACCAAGCCCCGCTGGTGCTGGTCCATGCTGCGCACGCAGCGCCGGACCTTCCGCAACATCGTGGGGCACGTGGACGGCGTGCGGGATACCCGCTCCATCTCGGCCTGGACGGCGGACCAGTTCGACCCGCGCCTGGACTGGGACGACGTGCGGCGGATCCGCGACCGGTGGCAGGGTCCCCTGATCCTGAAGGGCATCCTGGACGTCGAGGATGCCGAGAGGGCGACCGCGACCGGGGCCGACGCGCTCATCGTCTCGAACCATGGCGGGCGGCAGCTCGACGGCGCGCCCTCGTCCATCGCCGCGCTTCCCGGAATCGCGGACGCGGTCGGCCGGCGCGTCGAGGTGCTGATGGACGGCGGGATCCGCTCGGGCCAGGACGTGCTGAAGGCCATCGCCCTGGGCGCGAAGGGCGTGTTCATCGGCCGCGCCTTCCTCTACGGGCTCGGCGCCTACGGCCAGGCCGGCGTCGCCCGCTCCCTGGAGATCATCCGCACGGAACTCGACATGACGATGGCCCTGTGCGGCCATCGCGACATCCGCGCCGTCGACCGGTCCATCCTCTGGACGCCCTCAGCGCAGGAGACCCGGGAGGGTGCGCCGCCCGTGCGGCGCATCGGGCCCTGACGGCGGGCGACCACCGGTCCGATCCGGACCTTCACGGTGTCGCGGTTCTCGATCCGAATCCCTCGCGGATCGCGCGTCGCCGCGGCCGAGGCGTTCCAGCGCGGCACCGGGCCGGGGGCCTCGCGCCGCGCCCGAGCCACAACGACAACGGCGCAGCGACCCGTGGGGTCGCTGCGCCGCTGGATCGGGCCGCCGAGGGGGGAAAGACGGCCTGCTGAATTCAATATGCCAGAAAAGCCGTCCGGGAGGTGCGCCCGAGCACATCCAAAAGGATGTGGCGCGGCAGCGACAGAGATCGGCCATCACCTGTGGACAGCGCGAAGCGCCCTCGATCCGTCAAGGTTCAGGAGCGAGCGTGATGCCCTCACCACCGATCCGACCCAGCCATGTTCGCCAGCCCGCACGCCTTCGTCCTGCACCATCGCGAGCGCCTCGCCGTGCTCGTCTCCTCGGCCCTGTTCCTCGCGGGCGCGCTGCCGCTGTTCTGGGCCATCGGCTGACCGTTCAGGCCCGCCGCGCTGACCGAGCGTCCGGGTACGCTGTCCCAGCGCCCCGCATCGTGTCCGGCCTATCGACGCCTTCGAAGCAGGGCGCCGCTCCGCTCGGAAGACGTCGCGGCCCGGGGAGGCTCAACGCGGCTTCGCCGGTCCGCCCGGCGCCCAGCCGTGGGCCTGGATGGCCGTCGTCAGCTTGCCCTGCATCTCGGGCATCACCGACTGGATCCATTGCTGCATGCCCGCGAGCTGGATCTGAGCGAGCTGCGGCTGGGCCGCCGCGAGGCGCTTCCCGGCGGGGGTCGCGTAGAAGGCGGCGATGGCCTGCAACTCGTCCTTGTTCAGCACGGTGGCGAAACCGCGCGCCTGGATGTCGAGCAGCTCGTCGTAGTGCGCCGTGAGCGTCGGCATGACGACCTCCTGCACCAGCACCTGCGCCCTGTCGGGCTCCTTGATCCCGATCTGCTGCATCATGCCGATCATGGGGGCCGCCATCGAGCCGAGCGTCGCGGCGCGATCACCCTGCATCTGCGCGACGGTCTCCCGGGCAACCTTCAGCAGGGCCGGATCCGGCGCGGTCGTGGGCGCGGGCTTCGGGGCCGGTTGTGCCAGTGCCGCACCGATCGGGAAGGAGGTCAGGCACAAACCGACGACGAGGGCAGAGAAGCGCATGGCGGTCCCGTTCACGAGCGCCGCGCGGTCCACAAGGCCGCGCGGCCGGTCCGGGTAGCTACCACAGCTCCGAACAGGATCGATGACAGCGCCGGATCGCCCGGCACCGCGTCGCGCGCGGCGGGCCCTGAACTCGGGGTGCCGATCAGCACCGAGATCCGGCGGTCGCGGGCTCATGGTGTCCGCATCGAGGAATGGGAGGACACCATGCGTCAAACGTTTCTGCGGACCGGCGGTGCGGCCGCGCTGGTCGCTCTGGCACTCTGCGCCACCCCGCCGGCCGCTCAGGCGCGCGGCATCGGCGTCGGCGGCGCCGTGGCGCTGGGCATCCTCGGCGGCGTCGTGGCCGGGAGCGCCATCGCGTCCGCCAACAGCGGGTACTACCCGGGTCGCCCCGTCTACGCCGCGCCCGACCCGTACGGCGCCTGCCACTTCGAGCGCCGCGCGTACATCGACCCGTACGGGTACGAGCACATTCGGCGGATCGAGGTCTGCGAGTAGGCCGAGCCCCGTCCCGGAGATCGCGGAACGGCGACCCGGCGTCGCCGCGCGCGGCCTCGCCCGCTAGGCCCGGCCTGATCGCAGGCGTGCGACCTCGCTCGGCCCGATCTCCAGGTAAAAGCGGATCGCATCGTCGACGAGTGCGTCGGGCGTGACACCCGCCGCCTTCGCGGCCCGAGCGACCTGGAGGCCGAGCGCGAGGTCGATCCGCAGGTCGGCGCCCCGGCTCGACGGCGCCGGTGCGGCGGTCGGGGCCGGTACGGGCGCGGCGCTGCTCCGCGACTCGAGCTTGCCGAGCTTCGCTTCGCGACGCCCCCTGTGGACGAGCGCGTCGGCGCGCTCGTTGAGGCGGTCGCCGGCATGCCCCCGGACCCAGGTCCACTTCACGTCCCGCGCCGCGTTCAGTTCGTCGAGGCGCTTCATGAGATCGACGTTCTTCACGTCACCCGTCGTCGAGCGCCAGCCCCGCGCCTTCCAGCCGCGCATCCACTCGGTCACCGACTTGACGACGTACTGGCTGTCGCACCGCATCTCGATCGCGGCCCCGGCGGGGAAATGCTCGAGGCCCTTGATCGCGGCCGTCAGTTCCATCCGGTTGTTGGTCGTGGTGCCGGGCTCCCCGCCGCACAGCTCGATCGTGCCGTCCGGGGCCGCGATGACGACGCCCCACCCCCCCGGCCCGGGGTTCGGGTCGCAACCGCCATCGGCATAAACGATCGTTCGCATCGTGGCGTCAGCCCTCTCGTACGGGTAGTCGGTGGACGGGCGCCATCGAGGCCCGACATCGGCCGACCGATGGTCGCCCCGGCCCGAGCCGGCATCGCCGGCGAGCGCGGCGGCACCTCTAGCACCGATCGCGCGCCGCGGCAGCGCCGGGTGAGGCGCGCGTCGGCAAGCGAGCGGTGTCCCGAAGGCCCGCGCCGACGGGCGGGCCCGGTGCTGGCGACGAAGGCGCATTCGTGTGAAACGCGCCGCACGGACGGAGATCGATGTGCGCCGGAATGGCTGAGGATGGGATTGCCGATTCGGGCCGCGCTTGGCGTCGGCTCGCCGCGGCGACGGCGCTCGGCACGGTCGGAGGCGTCGGCATGTGGTCGGTCGTCGTCGTGCTGCCCGCCGTTCAGGCCGAGTTCGGGGTCGATCGGGCGGCGGCCGCCCTGCCCTATACCCTCACGATGGTCGGCTTCGCGGTCGGCGGCCTCCTGATGGGCCGGCTCGCGGACCGCATCGGCATCGTGCCCCCGCTGCTCCTCGGCACCGTCTGCCTGGCCCTCGGCTACGGGCTCAGCGCCCTCGCGACGAACCTCTGGCAGTTCGCCCTCGTGCTCGTCGGGGCGCTCGGCAGCTCGGTCGCCTTCGGACCGCTGATGGCCGACGTGTCGCGCTGGTTCTCGCGCCGGCGAGGGCTCGCCGTCGCGCTGTGCGCGTCCGGCAATTACCTCGCGGGCACGCTCTGGCCGCCGGTGGTGGAGCGCGCGGTCCACGCGTACGGCTGGCGCGCGACGCAGGCCGGAATCGGCCTGTTCTGCCTCGTCGCCATGCTGCCCCTCGCGCTGGCGATGCGGGGCCGGCCGCCGCGGGCTTCGGCGACGTGCGCGGCCGGTCCGCAGGCCGTGACGACGCTGTCGCCCGCGGCGCTGCAGGGCCTCCTCGTCGTGGCCGGCACCGCGTGCTGCGTGGCGATGGCGATGCCGCAGGTCCACATCGTGGCGTACTGCAGCGATCTCGGGTACGGCGTCGCCCGCGGCGCGCAGATGCTGTCGCTGATGCTCGGCTTCGGCATCGTCAGCCGGGTCGCGTCGGGCTTCGTCGCCGACCGGATCGGCGGTCTCGCGACGCTGCTGGTCGGTGCGCTGCTGCAGGCGGCGGCGCTCGCGCTCTACCTCGCGTTCGACGACCTGACCTCGCTCTACGTGATCTCGGCCCTGTTCGGCCTGTTCCAGGGCGGCATCGTGCCGGCCTACGCGATCATCGTGCGCGAGTACCTCCCGGCCGAGGAGGCCGGGGCGCGGATCGGTGCGGTGCTGATGGCGACGCTGGCCGGCATGGCGCTCGGCGGCTGGCTCACGGGGGCGATCTTCGACGCCACCGGCTCCTACCGTGCGGCGTTCGTCAACGGGCTGGCCTGGAACGCCGTCAACGTGGCGATCGTGCTGTGGCTGATCCACTGCCGTCGGGCGCGCAAGAGTCCGGCCGCGCTCTGAGGGCTCCGGACCCGCCCCCGGGATCTCGGGCCGTCCCGCCGGTCGCGGCTCCGCGCGCGTCTCACGCGTGCGCCTTCCCCGCGGGTCACGGCGCGGCCGATCCCGCCGCGGGCACGGGCAGCACGTCTGGCCGGAAGAACAGGCCCGCCTTCAGGCTGTCACCGATGCGGTGCGCGCGCTCGATCAGGAGGGCGGCAGGTTCGGGCGGGAAATGGGCGGAGGCCGTCTCCCCGAACAGGTCGAGCCACCGCGCGAAGTGCTCGGGCTCGAGGCGGCCCAGCGCGAGATGCTTGCCGAACGGGTTGCCCTTGTACCGGCCTGACTTGAAGAGGACCGAGGACCAGAACGCCCGGACGGTCTCCATGTGCCGCGGCCAGTCCGGGTCGGGGATCGCGGCCGCGAAGACGGGTCCGATCAGCGCATCGCCGCGCACGCGCCCGTAGAAGGCATCGAGAAAGCGGGCGAGGCTGGCTTCGTCGAGCGCGACATCGGGCATGATCGTGAGATGCCGGCAGACCCCGCTCTCTTCAAGGGGGATCGGACGGCCTCCGGATCGGAGCCGGAGGGGACGGCGCGCGTCAGTCCTCGGCCGACGCCGGGCGCGGCCGCCATTGACGGCGGTATCGCGCCAGAATAAATGATGGTCATAATTATTTTGGGCGATCGGCTGCGACGGGGCTCGGTGATGGACGCGCGATGGGTGATCGGGTTCGCCGGCTTGGCACTCGCGGCATGCTCGCCGGCCGAGACCGCCGTCACGCCGGAGCCGCCGCTGGTGCAGACCGTCGCGGTCGCGCCCGCCTCGGCGGCGGTGGCGCGCTACACCGGCGTGATCCGGGCGCGCACCGAGAGCAACCTCGGCTTCCGGGTCGGCGGCAAGATCTTCGAGCGCCTCGTCGACCCGGGCGACCACGTGCGCCTCGGCCAGCCTCTGATGCGGCTCGACCGGACCGACTTCACCCTGGCGCTCAACGCGGCCCGCGCCTCGGTCGAGGCGGCCCGCGCGCAGATGATCAAGGCCAGGGCCGACGAGGAGCGCAGCCGCAAGCTCGTCGGCGACGGCTGGACCTCGAAGCAGACCTACGACCAGAACAAGGCGGCCGCCGACGCGGCCATCGCCCAGTTCGCCAACGCCGAGGCGCAGGCGAGCCAGATCGCCAACCAGGCCGGCTATTCCGAGCTCCAGGCCGATGCCGACGGGGTCGTGATGGAGGTGCCGACCGAGCCGGGCCAAGTCGTCGCCGCCGGGCAGACGGTGGTGAAGCTCGCCCGCGACGGCGCGCGCGAGGCGGAGGTGTTCCTGCCGGAGGGGAGCCGGCAACGCGCGAAGGGCACGGCGTCGGCCACCCTCTACGCCGAGGGCGAGACGACCTACCCGGCCAAGCTCCGGGAATTGTCGGCCACGGCCGATCCGGCGACCCGCACCTACCGCGCCCGCTACATCCTGTCGGGCGGGGGCGAGACCGCGCCCCTCGGGGCGACCGTGACGCTCCAGCTGATCCCTGCCCAGGGACAGGCGCGGGCTTCGGTGTTCGTGCCGCTGGGGGCCCTGTTCGACCAGGGCGGCGGCTCGGCCGTCTGGCGCTACGACGCCGAGACCCAGACCGTCGCGGCGCAGCCCGTCACCGTCGCGCGCCTGTCGGAGGAGACCGCGGAAGTCGCCTCGGGCCTGACGCCCGGTGACCGGATCGTCGCGCTCGGCGCCCATCTGCTGAGAGCGGGCGAGAAGGTCCGTCAGGCCGACGCCAGCGTCGTGGAGGCCGGCCGATGAGCGCCTCCGGCTTCAATCTCTCGGCCCTGGCGGTGCGCGAGCGCGCCGTCACGCTGTTCCTCCTGCTCGCCGTCACCGCGGCCGGGATCTTCGCCTTCGAGAAGCTCGGGCGCGCCGAGGACCCGACCTTCACGGTCAAGACCATGGCAGTCTCGGCCGCCTGGCCCGGCGCGACCACCGACGAGATGCAGCGGCAGGTCGCCGACCCGCTGGAGAAGCGGCTGCAGGAGCTCGTCTACTACGACCGCGTCGAGACGACCGTCCGCCCCGGCCTGATGCTGATGAAGGTCTTCTTCAAGGACAGCATGCCGCCGGCCCGGCTCCAGTCGGAATTCTACCAAGCGCGCAAGAAGCTCTCCGACCAGGCCTCCGGCCTGCCGCGCGGCGTGCTCGGGCCGCTGTTCAACGACGAGTTCTCGGACGTCTACTTCGCCCTCTACGCGCTCCAGGCCCAGGGGCTGCCGCACCGGCATCTCGTGCTCCGCGCCGAGGAGATGCGCCAGCGGCTGCTGCGCGTGCCCGGCGTCGAGAAGATCAACATCCTCGGCGAGCAGGCGCAGAAGATCTTCGTCGAGGTCTCCTACCAGCGCCTCGCGACCCTGGGCATCACCGGCCAGCAGCTCCTGGCGGCGCTCGCCAACCAGAACGACGTGACGCCGGCCGGCTTCGTCGAGGCCGACGGCCCGCGGGTCTACCTGCGCCTCGACGGCGCCATCGACGGCCTCGACGCGATCCGCGACCTGCCGGTGGCGGCCGGCGACCGCAGCCTCAAGCTCGGCGACATCGCCGAGGTGAAACGCGGCTACGAGGACCCGAAGACCTTCGCGATCCGCAACGACGGCGCGCCGGCCCTGGTGCTCGGCCTCGTGATGAAGCCGGGCTTCAACGGACTCAGCCTGGGCGAGGCGCTGAACGCCGAGGAGGTCGCGATCCATCGCGATCTCCCGACCGGCATCACCTTCACGAAGATCACCGACCAGGCGAGGGTGATCGACGACGCCATCCACGAGTTCATGGTGAAGTTCTTCACAGCGCTCTCGGTGGTGATCTTCGTCAGCCTCGTGGCGCTCGGCTTCCGGGTCGGCATCGTGGTGGCGCTGGCGGTGCCGCTCACCCTCTCGGCCGTGTTCGTGGTGATGATGATCACCGGCCGCGACTTCGACCGCATCACGCTCGGCGCGCTCATCATCTCACTGGGCCTCCTCGTCGACGACGCCATCATCGCCATCGAGATGATGGTGGTGCGCATGGAGGAGGGCGCCGACCGGGTCTCGGCGGCGACCCATGCCTGGAGCGCCACCGCCGCGCCGATGCTGACCGGCACGCTCGTCACCATCGCGGGCTTCCTGCCGGTGGGCTTCGCCGCCTCCACGGCGGGCGAGTATGCCGGCAACATCTTCTGGGTGGTGGCCTTCTCGCTGATCGTCTCGTGGGTCGTGGCCGTGACCTTCACGCCCTACCTCGGCGTCAAGCTCCTGCCGAACATCGAGACGGTCGAGGGCGGCCACGCCGCGATCTACGCCACGCGGAACTACCAGCGCCTGCGCCGGGTCGTGCGGCTCTCGGTCGACCACAAGTGGATGGCCGCAGGCATCACCGTGGCGCTGTTCGCCGCGGCCGTCGTCGGCATGGGCAAGGTCGAGAAGCAGTTCTTCCCGAACTCGGAGCGCTCCGAACTCATCGTCGAGGTGACGCTGCCGACCGGGTCCGCCTTCGCGACCACCGAGGCCAGCGTCCGGAAGGTCGAGGCGGCCGTGCGCGCGCTGCCCGAGGCGGGCGAGATCACGAGCTATATCGGCCAGGGCATGCCGCGCTTCGTGCTCTCGTTCGACCCGGAGCTGCCGGACCCCGCCTTCGCGCAGATCGTCGTCCAGACCGCCGATTCCCACGCCCGCGACGTGCTGCGCGGCAAGGTGCGCAAGCTCGTGGACGACGGCCGCTTCCCCGAGGCGCGGGTGCGGGTGCTGCAGATCGTGTTCGGGCCGCCGGTGCGCTTCCCCGTCGCCTTCCGGGTGGTCGGGCCCGACCTCACCGTCATCCGGGGCATCGCCGCGGAGGTGCGCGACGTCATGATGGCCAACCCCAACATGCGCCTCGTCCATCTCGACTGGGGCGACAGGACGCCGACCCTGCACCTCGCCCTCGACCAGGAGCGCCTGCGCCTGATCGGCCTGACGCCGAAGGAGGCCGGCCAGCAGCTGCAGAGCTACCTCAACGGGACGCCGGCGACCCAGGTCCGCGAGAACCTCCGCTCCGTGGACGTGCTCCTGCGCAGCCCCGGCCCCGAGCGCCGCTCGCTCGGCGACATCGGCGACCTGACGCTGGCCACGCGGGACGGGCGGCAGGTGCCGCTCTCCCAGGTCGCGCACCTGGAGAGCCGCAACGAGGACGCGGTGCTCAAGCGCTACAACCGCGAGACCTACATCCGCGTGCAGGGCGACGTGATCGACGGCAAGCAGCCGCCGGACATCCACGCGCAGATCGTCCCCGAACTCGCGGCCATCAAGGCGAGGCTGCCGCCCGGCTACCGCATCGACACGGCCGGCTCGGTGGAGGAGAGCGAGAAGGCGATGACGGCGCTCGTCACGGTCTTCCCGCTGATGCTGATCGTGACCCTGACGGTCATCATGCTGCAGGTCCGCTCGTTCACCACGATGGTCATGGTGTTCGCGACCGCGCCGCTCGGCCTCGTCGGGGCGGTCCCGACGCTGCTCGTCTTCCACCAGCCCTTCGGCTTCAACGCGATCCTCGGCCTGATCGCGCTGTCCGGCATCCTGATGCGCAACACGCTGATCCTGGTGGACCAGATCCACCACGACCGCGCGGCGGGCCTGTCGGACTACGAGGCCATCGTCGAGTCGACGGTGCGGCGGGCCCGACCGGTGATCCTGACGGCCGCCGCCGCGATGCTCGCCTTCGTCCCGCTGACCCACTCGGTGTTCTGGGGGGCGCTGGCCTACGTGCTCATCGGCGGCGTCGGCGTCGGGACCCTGCTGACCCTGCTGTTCCTGCCGGCGCTCTACGCACTCTGGTTCCGGGTGGCGCGGGACGCGCGCGCGACGCGGACCGCACCCGGCCCCGCACCGGTGCCCGTGCCGGCCGAGCCCTGACCCGGCCGCACCCCACCGATGCCCCGCTCGGGGCATCCCGCGATCGCGCGCTCGGGTCCCGGGCGCGCGGTGCGTCGACCGGCCCGCGCTTCGCCCCCTCGCGCGGGCCGGTCGGCAGCCCTGAACGGCCGCCGCGGCGCGACCGCGACGCCGCTCTCCGCCCGGCCTCGGGCATCCGCGGCTCGCCGTCCCTTCAATAAATGACATCTCGCATCTATGTGAGGAGGCGGAGCGGAGGACGGTACGATGCCGAGGGTCTCGCAGGAGCAAGCCAAGCTGAACCGCCAGCGCGTGGTCGAGGTCGCCTCGGCCCTGTTCCGGGAGCGCGGCCTGCACGGTATCGGCGTCGTCGACATCATGGCGGCCGCGGGCCTGACCCATGGCGGCTTCTACGGTCAGTTCGCCAGCAAGGATGCCCTCGCCGCGGAGGCGTTCGACGCGGCGATCAGCGCCGAGTACCGGGCCAACCTCGACGCCTTCATCGAGAATTACCTCTCCCTGGGACATGTCCGCACGCCGGGGAGAGGCTGCCCCGTCGCGGCGCTGGTGAACGACGTCGGGCGCGAGCCGCCCGGAAGCGCCCTGCGGGCGCGGTTCACCCAGGGGGTCAAGGGGCTCGCCGGTCTCATCGCGGACAGGCTGCCCAGAGCGTCGAAGGAGCGCCGCCGGCAGCGCGCCCTGATCGCGCTGTCGACCATGGTGGGGGCGGTGGTGCTGGCCCGGGGCGTCGACGACGAGGCCCTGGCCGGGGAACTGCTCGAGGCGGCGCGCTCCACGATCCCGGGCTGAGCCGGTCCGAGGCGGCACCCCGGCTCGGGCCGCCTCACCGCCGGGACGGGGACGGGCGATGCGACGGCCCCGGATGCCGCGACGGCGCGCGCGGCCCGCCGGGCGGGCCGCGGGTTTCGGATCGACGGTGTCCGTCACGGCCGTCCGGCGCGTCCGGACGGAGGGTTGCGGGCCGTCAGCCCTCCGCCTTGGCGAGGAAGTCGAAGTCGCAACCCTCCGGAGCCTGCGTGACGCTGCGCCGGTAGAGCGCCTTGTAGCCCCGGGCCGGAACCGGCGGCGGCCGGTGGCCGGCGAGCCGGCGGGCGATCTCGTCCTCCGCGACCAGGAGATCGACGCGCTTGTCCCGAATCGACAGGCGGATGCGGTCGCCGTCGCGCACCGCGGCCAGCGGTCCGCCCACCGCGGCCTCCGGGGCCACGTGGAGGACGATCGACCCGAAGGCCGTGCCCGACATCCGCGCGTCGGAGATGCGCACCATGTCCTTCACGCCCGCCTGCGCCAGCTTCTTGGGGATCGGCAGGTAGCCCGCCTCCGGCATGCCGGCCGCGTGCGGGCCGGCATTCTGCAGGACGAGGATGTCACCGGGCGCCACGTCGAGCGCGGGGTCGTCGATGCGCGCCGACAGGTCCTCCAGGCCGGTGAACACCACCGCCCGGCCCTCCGACTCGAACAGGTCGGGCGTCGCCGCCGCGCGCTTGAAGATCGCCCCGTCGGGCGCGAGGCTGCCGGACAGGGCCACCAGGCCGCCGACCGGCGACACGGGATCCGCCGCGGTGCGGATGACCGCGCGGTCGACCCAGGACTCCGGCTCGTCCAGGCGCTCGGCGAGCGTCCGGCCCTCCACGTCCACGGTGTCGAGATGGAGGAGCGGGCGCAGCTCGTGCAGGAGCGCGCCCATGCCGCCGGCGGCGTGGAAATCCTCCATGTAGCCCTGCCCCACGGGCTTCAGGTCGACCAGCACCGGCGTCTCGTCGGAGATCTGGTTGAAGCGCTCGGGCGAGATCCGGATGCCGAGCCGCCCGGCGATGGCGGTGAGGTGCACGATGGCGTTGGTCGAGCCCGACACCGCCATCAGCACGCGGATCGCGTTCTCGACCGACTTCTGCGTGATCACCTGGGAGGGCCGGATCCGCGTCTCGATCAGCCGCACCGCCGCGCGGCCGGTCTCCTCGGCGGCCACCAGCCGGTCGGAATGCACCGCCGGGATCGCCGCGGTGCCCGGCAGCGACATGCCGAGCGCCTCCGCGATGCACGCCATGGTCGAGGCCGTGCCCATCACCGCGCAGGTGCCGGCCGTGACGGAGAGCCGACCCTCGACCTCGGCGATCTCCTCAGCGTCGACGGTGCCGGCCCGGTACTTGGCCCAGAAGCCCCGGCAATCCGTGCAGGCGCCGAGCCGCTGGCCCCGGTGGCGGCCGGTCGACATCGGGCCGGTGACGAGCTGGATCGCCGGCAGGTCGGCGGAGGCCGCGCCCATGAGCTGGGCCGGCACGGTCTTGTCGCAGCCGCCGATCAGCACCACCGCGTCCATCGGCTGGGCGCCGATCATCTCCTCGGTGTCCATGGCCATGAGGTTGCGGTACATCATGCTGGTCGGGTTGAGGAAAACCTCGCCGAGCGACACGGTCGGGAACGGCCGCGGCAGGGCGCCGGCCGCCAGCACGCCGCGGGAGACCGCCTCCACCAGCTCCGGCATGCCCCGGTGGCAGTTGTTGAAGCCCGACGGCGTCATGGCGATGCCGACCACCGGCTTGTTCAGCAGGCCGACCGAGATGCCCATCGAGCGCGCGAAGGAGCGGCGCAGGTAGCGGGCGAAGTCGCGGTCGCCGTAATTGGTCAGGCCGCGGTCGAAGCCGTGCGGTTCGTCGGTCATGGTCGTCTCCTCGCGTGGGCGGCCCGGGTTGCCCCGGCCGTCCGGTCTGTCTCAGCGGTCGCCGGGCTCCCGGCTCCCGGAGCGCGCGTCGAGCAGGTCCTCGCGCGCGTCGTCCCACCCCTGTCGTTCGCGCCGCGTTCCCGGCGGAGCGCCGCCGGATCGGTTGCGGCCGCCGACGGCATCGGGGTGCGGACAGGCATGTCCCAGTCCGGCGCCGATGACGAGGCCTCTCAAGGCATGGCCCATCGGATAGGTGTCCGAGAAGGGGCCGCGCGGCTTCCGGAGCGCGAAAAGCGCGGCCGCGTCACCGCGTCCGGTGCCAGCCTCCACGGCGGCGCCCGCGTTCCGCACGATCCGTCCGGCGTTGCATCCGTAGCGGGACAGAGATCGCTCAGGCGGCGGGCGATCTGTAAGACGGTTCCGGCGTCGGCGGCCCCGGCGCTTCGCGGCAACGGGCTACCGGGTCACGTCATGGATTTGCGCAGAGCCGCGGCCGAGCTCACCCGTCAGGTGCGTGACGCCGTCCGCGGCCGGCCGGGCACCGTGTCACCGCGCGGCTCGACGGGGCGCGCGAGGACCGGGCTGTCGCGGCGATCGCTGGGCATCCTGCTCGTCCTCGCGGCGACGGCCGTCTGGCTGGCCGTCGCCCTCGTGCCCAACCTCCTCGGGAAGGGCGGAGCCCTGTGGGCGATCGTGCACGGCGCGTGCGTCCCCCACGCGTTGCGCGGACAGGGCCCCGCACCGTGCAGCCTGGTCGACCTGGAGGGTGGGGTCGAGAAGGGATACGCCATCCTCAAAGACCTTCGCGGGCGGGCGCAGTTCCTCCTGATCCCGACGGCGCGCATCACCGGCATCGAGAGCCCCGTGCTCCTCCAGCCCGGCACGACGAACTACTTCGCCAAGGCGTGGCGCGCCCGAACCTTCGTGGAGGAGCGTCTCGGCCATCCGCTCGACCGGCGGGACGTCAGTCTCGCGGTGAATTCGCGGCTGCGGCGGACTCAGGGGCAGCTGCACATCCACATCGACTGCGTCCGCCAGGATGTCCGCGACACCCTCCGCCGCCTCGCACCCACGATCGGGGATCGCTGGGCCCCTCTCGCGGAGCCGCTGGTCGGTCGCCCGTACAGGGCGATGCGCGTGCTCGGCGAGGATCTCGGCACCGCGGACCCGTTCGACCTGCTGGCGCGCGACGACGGGGCGCGCTCGGCCATGGGCGAGCACGCCCTGGCTGTCGTGGGCGCCGAGTTTCCGGGCGCGAAGCCGGGCTTCGTGCTCCTGGACGGTCTGGTGACCAGCCGCTTCGGCAAGGCCTCCAACGGCGAGGTCGTGCAGGACCACACCTGCGCCGTGGCGGCGGAGCCCGCATCGAGCGGATTTCGGCCACTGGAAGACTGACGCGGGCGGATCCGGCTTCCGCCGCGGGTCGGGTTGCGCGGTGCCGGCCGCAGGCCGCATTCCGGCCGGCCCTCGCGTGAGCGACGTCGCGGCAGCCGGCAGCGGCACGCCTGCGCGCAAGTCTTATAAATGACCTTAAATCTGTGCCGACGCCCGCAGCGGGGCGGGTAGCCCGAGACAAGGGCCGACTCTGACGCGTGCCATGTCGACGATCATCGCGATGAGAGCGAGGGCGAGAGCCGGTCGCACGCCGCCGATCCGCCGCCGGTCCCCTCGCGCACGGGGCGCCTCGGTGCAGCCACCGGGAGCTCGGCCCTCAAGTCATATATATGACACATGAATGTTGACAGGCCTTCCCGGGGGCGTATCCTCGATCCGACGCCGACGAGGTCGCGGACTTCGCAAGATCGGCGCGCGGACAGGTGAGGAGCGCCATGACGGCACGGAGCATCATCCGGCTCGTCGGGACGGTCGCGGTCCTATGGGGGGCGCTCGGCGCCGCCCGGGCCGAGGTCTCGACCGTGCGGCTCGCCAAGCAGTTCGGGATCTCCTACCTGCCGCTCACCGTGATGGAGGAGGAGGGCCTGCTCGAGAAGCAGGCCAAGCAGCGCGGGCTCGACGTCAAGGCCGAGTGGCTGCGCTTCACCGGCGGCTCGGGGATGAACGAGGCCCTGCTCTCCGGGAACCTCGACCTCGCCTCCGGCGGCGTCGGCCCGTTCCTGACGATCTGGGGCCGGACGCAGGGCAATCTCAAGGTCAAGGGCGTGGCGGCGCTGAACGCGATGCCGCTCTGGCTGGTCACCATCAACCCGGCGGTGAAGGCGATCACGGATTTCGGGCCCCAGGACAAGATCGCCCTGCCGACCGCCAAGACCTCGATCCAGGCCATCACCCTGCAGATGGCCGCCGAGAAGGCCTTCGGGCCGGGCCAGCAGGCCAAGCTCGACCCGCTCACCGTCTCGATGGGGCACCCGGACGCGCAGACCGCCATGATGGGCGGCCGCTCCGAGATCACCGCCCATTTCGGCTCTCCGCCCTTCCAGGAGATGGAGCTGAAGGACCCGCGCGCCCGCAAGGTGCTCGACAGCTACGACGTGATGGGCGGCCCCCACACCTTCAACCTCGTCTGGGCGACCAACCGCTTCGTCACCGAGAACCCCAAGGTCACGGCGGCCTTCCGGGCGGCGCTGGAGGAGAGCCTCGCGCTGATCCGCGACGACCCGGCCCGGGCCGCCGCCCTGTGGATCAAGGCCGAGGGGGCGAAGATCTCGCCCGAGGAGGCCGTGGCCATCATCCGCGCGCCGCAGAACGCCTGGACCACCAAGCCCGAGCGGATGCTCGCCTACCTCGCGTACATGAACCGGGCCGGGCTGGTCTCGGCCAAGGCCGACAGCGAGAGCGAGCTGTTCTTCCCCGATCCGAACGCTGCCGGCGCTCCGAAGGAGGCCAACCGGTGACGGCTCCCGTCGGCCACGCGGCCGTCGACCCGGGTGCAGGCGAGACGCTGCGGGTGCATGTCCGGCGCGGCGAGACCGTCGCGGACTACGCGGTGCCGCGCCGGGCCAACCAGACGGTGCTCGACGTCGTCACCGAGATCCAGCGCGACCAGGACCCGACCCTCGCCTACCGGTTCGCCTGCCGCGTCGGCATGTGCGGCTCCTGCGGCATGACGGTGAACGGGCGCCCGCGCTGGACCTGCCGGACCCGGGTCGCCGCCGTGGCGCCCGACGGAGAGCTTCTGCTGGAGCCCCTGCGCAACCTGCCGGTGGTGAAGGACCTCGCGGTCGACATGGAGCCCTTCTTCGAGAAGTGGCGCCGGGCCCACGGCTTCTTCGAGCCGGGCGAGAACCCGCCCGAGGATTTCGCGGTCGTGGAACCGGAATCCGCCGCGCGCCGGGAGGTCGATGCCGGCATCGAGTGCATCAATTGCGGCGTCTGCTACGCCGCCTGCGATCTGGTGACGTGGAACCCCGACTATCTCGGGCCGGCGGCCCTCAACCGGGCCTGGACGCTGGTCAACGACGTGCGCGACCGCGACCGGGATCGGCTCGCCGCGGTGGCGGGCGATGCCGGCTGCCACTCCTGCCACAGCCACATGAGCTGCACCGAGCACTGTCCGAAGGGCCTGAGCCCGACCTTCTCGATCGCGGGCCTCAAGCGCGAGACCGGCAAGGCGGCGCTGCGCCGGTTCTGGAGGCGCGGATGAGCCCGCTCCTGTACCTCGCCCAGCGCGGCACCGCGGCGATCCTGGCGGTCACGGTCGCGGTCCATCTCGGCACGATCCTCTACGCGGTGCGCGGCGGGCTCACGGCCGGCGAGATCCTGGGCCGGACGCAGGGCAACCTCGCCTTCCTGCTGTTCTACGCGGTCTTCGTCCTGGCCGCCGCGATCCACGCGCCGATCGGCCTGCGCAGCGTCCTGCGCGAGTGGACCGGCTGGCGCGGCCGCTCCCTCGACGTCGCCATGATCGCCCTCTCGGCCCTGCTCGCCGGGCTGGGCCTGCGGGCGGCACTCGCGGTGTACGCGGCATGAGGACCGCCCCGGGCACGGCCGGGCGGGCCGGCATCACCCGCGCGTCCCTGCGCCGGCCCGGCTTCGCCGCCGCGCTGATCCACCGGCTCTCGGGGATCGCCCTGGCGCTGTTCCTGCCGATGCACTTCATCGCGCTCGGCACCGCGCTCCAGGGTGCCGACCGGCTGGAGAGCTTCCTCGGCCTCACCCACAACGGCCTCGTCCGCACGGCCGAATGGGGACTCGTCTGCGCGCTCGCCGTCCACATGGCGCTGGGGTTGCGCGTGCTCGCCATCGAGTGGCTGCGCTTCCGCGAGCGCAATGCCGGCGTCGTGGCGGGCTGTCTCGCGGCCGCCTTCGCGGTCGGCCTGCTGTTCCTCCTGAGCGGGGCCTGATCCCCCGACCGTCACCAGCGGAGACCCGCCATGGATCTCGACATCCGCGAATTCGAGGAGGTCTGCCGCGACCTCTACGTCCGCGCCCTGAAGATCCTGCCGCCCGACATCAAGGCGGGCTTCGCCGACCTGCAGCGGGCCGAGACCAGCGCCACCGGCCGCGCCATCCTCGACACGATGGTGGAGAACGTCGCGGTCGCGGAGCGCACGAAGAATATCCTCTGCCAGGATACCGGCATCCCGATCTACAACGTCGTGATCGGCGCCGACGTGCGCTTCGACGGCGCCGCGCTCAAGGCCGCGATCCGGCGCGGCTGCGAGCGGGCGACCAAGGACTTCTCCCTGCGCTCCTCGGTGGTCCACCCGATCACCCGCAGGAACGAGCAGACCTCCTGCGGCATCCGCGTGCCGATCATCCACGTCGACTTCGACGACCGGCCCGAGACCGTGGCGGTGGAGATGATCCCGAAGGGCTCGGGCTCCGAGAACGGCTCGTTCCTGCAGATGCTGCTGCCCTCGGACGGGATCGGCGCGGCCAAGCGCTTCGTCATCGACCGGGTGATCGAGCTCGGCGGCCGGGTCTGCCCGCCGACCATCGTGGGCGTCGGGCTCGGCGGCACCTCCGACCTGTGCATGCACCTCGCCAAGGTGGCGGCGACCCGGCCGCTGCGCTCGGTCTGCTCCGATCCCGAAGGCGCCCGGATCGAGGCCGAGCTGTCGCGGGCCGTGAACGAACTCGGCATCGGCCCGCAGGGGCTCGGGGGCCTGTCCACGAGCTTCGCCGTCCATGTCGAGCTCGCCGCGACCCACATCACCCAGAACCCGGTCGCGGTGAACATCCAGTGCCACTCGGCCCGCCGCGCCCGCGCGACGCTCACGCCCGGCGGCATCGCGTTCGATTGAGGAGCAGACCGTGGCCCACCACGTCCTCGACATGCCGGCCGGCGAGGCCGAGATCCGGGCGCTCCGGATCGGCGACACCGTCACCCTGCGGCGTTGGCTGTTCGGCATCCGCGACGCGACCCTGATCCACATGTTCGACCGGGACCGCCGCACCCGGCTCGACCTGAACGGCCACGCGGTGATCCACACCGCGCCGAACGTCCATCGCGTCCCGGTCTCCAACGAGGCGCCGGTCGGCTTCGCACCGTTCTGCATCGGCACCACCACGTCGATGCGCATGGAGCGCTTCACCGACGCCCTGATGGAGCGAGAGGGCGTGCGCCTCATCGTCGGCAAGGGCGGCATGGGACCGGCGACCCTCGACGCCTTCGCGCGGCGCGGCGGCGCGTACCTGGCGATCGTCGGCGGCGCGGCGGCGCTGGAGACCACCTGGATCGAGACCATCGTGGACGTCGACCTCGACGACCTCCACCCCGAGAGCCTGTGGCAATTCGCGATCCGCGATTTCGGGCCGCTGCTGGTCGGGATGGATTCCCACGGCGGCTCGCTCTTCGCCGACGTGCAGCGCGACGTGGCCGCCCGGCGCGACGCCGTCATCGCCTCCCTGGAAGATGCCCGATGAGCCCCGAGCAGGTCCAGACCGACATCCTGATCCTCGGCTCCGGCGGGGCCGGGCTGTTCGCCGCGCTCCACGCCAAGAAGATCGCGCCCGACCTCGACGTCACCGTCGCGGTGAAGGGTCTGATGGGGAAATGCGGCTGCACCCGCATGGTCCAGGGCGGCTACAACGTGGCGCTGGCGCCGGGCGACTCGGTCGAGCGGCACTTCATGGACACGATCGAGGGCGGCAAGTGGCTGAACGACCAGGCGCTGGCCTGGACGCTCGTCACCGAGGCGCAGGTGCGGATCCGCGAGCTGGAGACCGAGCTCGGCTGCTTCTTCGACCGCAACCCGGACGGCAGCGTCCACCAGAAGGCCTTCGCCGGCCAGACCTTCGACCGGACGGTGCACAAGGGCGACCTCACCGGCATCGAGATCATCAACCGCCTGTCCGAGCAGGTCTGGCGCCGGGACGTGCGCCGCCTGGAGGACCACCGTGCCCTGGAGTTGATCCCGGCCCGGGATGGATCGGGGCTGGCGGGCGTGCTGATGCTCGACATGCGCACCGGCGAACCGAAGCTGGTGCGGGCCAAGGCCGTGCTGCTCGCCACCGGCGGCGGGCCGACCATGTACAAGTACCACACGCCGTCGGGCGACAAGTCCTGCGACGGGCTCGCCATGGCGCTGCGCGCGGGGCTGCCGTTGCGCGACATGGAGATGGTGCAGTTCCACCCGACCGGGCTGCTCGCCGGCGCCGGCACCCGCATGACCGGGACGGTGCTGGAGGAGGGCCTGCGCGGGGCCGGCGGCTGGCTCCTCGATTCCACCGGCCAGCGCTTCATGGAGGCCTACGATCCGCGGGCCGAGCGCGCGACCCGGGACGTGGTCAGCCGCTCGATCATGCGGCGGCTGCGCGACGGCTTCGCCACGCCGAGCGGGGGCGTCCACATCCAGATGAGCCATCTCGGCCCCGAGGACGTGCGCCGCCGGTTCAAGGGCATGGTCGAGCGCTGCGCCGATTGCGGCTTCGACCTCGCGGGCGGGCTCGTCGAGGTCATCCCCACCGCCCATTACATGATGGGCGGCCTCCAGTTCGCGGTCGACTGCACCACCGCGCTGCCGCGCCTCTTCGCGGCCGGCGAGGATACCGGCGGCGTCCACGGGGCGAACCGGCTGGGCGGCAACGGCGTTGCGAACTCCACGGTGTTCGGGGGGCTGGCCGGCCAGTCCATGGCGCGGGCCGTGACGCGCGAGGGCCGCCTCGCCGAGCCCGATCCCGCCGCCATCGAGGCGGGCCTCGCCCGCGCCTACGGCCCGCTCGGCCGGCCGGCGGAGTCGCTGCCGGAGATCCGCGAGGCGCTCTACGAGACGATGTGGGCCGATGTCGGCATCCTGCGGGACGCGGCCGGGCTGACCCGGGCGCTCGCCACCCTCGACGGGCTCTCCGACGCGGTCGCCCGGGCCGGCGCGCCGGACGGCGACCGCCGCTACGCGCTGACCTGGATGGACCGGCTGAACCTCGAGAACCTCGTGCTGGTCTCCCAGGCGGTCGCCCGGGCGGCGCTCGCCCGCACCGACAGCCGCGGCGCCCATTTCCGCGAGGATTTCCCGGAGGCCTCGGACCTCGCGACCTCGCACTTCACCGTGGTCCGCCAGCGCGGCGGGGCGCTCGACCTCGCGATGGAGCCGGTGCACTTCACGCATGTGCGGCCCGGCGGCTCGCTCCTCGACGCCGCCGCCTGAGGAGAGCCCGTCCATGCAGACCCTGCGCGGCGCCGACATCGTGGCCCGGACCCTGGAGGCGCTCGGCGTCACCCGGATCTTCACCCTGTCGGGCAACCACATCATGCCGGTCTTCGACGCCCTGCTGGAGACCGGGATCAGCCTCATCCACACCCGCCAGGAGGCGGCCTGCGTCCACATGGCCGACGCCTGGGGCCGGCTGACCGGCGAGGTCGGCGTCGCCCTGGTGACCGGTGGGCAGGGCCACACCAACGGCGCGGCGGCGCTCACCACGGCGCTCGCGGCCGAGTCGCCCGTGCTGCTGCTCTCCGGCCATGCGGGCCTGTCGGAGCTCGGGCGCGGCGCCTTCCAGGAACTGGCCCAGGCCGACATCGCCCGGCCGATGACCAAGGCCGCCTGGACCGCCGGGTCGGTCGCCGCCCTCGGGCCGGACCTCGCCCGGGCCTTCCGGATCGCCCGGGAGGGGCGGCCCGGCCCGGTCCATCTGAGCCTGCCGGTCGACCTGCTAGAGACGGCCGTCCCCGCCGCCTCGGTGCGGATCCCGGACCGGGCCGCGGCCGCCATCCGGATCGCCGAGCCGGCGCCGGATCTCGTGGCCGATCTCCTCGCTGCCCTCGCGGGGGCGGAACGGCCGCTGATCGCCTGCGGCCCGGCGCTATGCGACGCCTCCGGCCGGGCTGCCATGGCAACGCTGGAAGAAACTCTCGGCCTGCCGGTCGTCGGCATGGAGAGCCCGCGCGGGATCAACGATCCGGCGCTCGGCGCCTTCGCGGAGATCCTGGCGCGGACCGATCTCCTCGTGCTCCTCGGCAAGCCGCTCGACTTCACCCTGCGCTTCGGCGCGGCGCCCGCCCTCGCGCCCGACTGCCGCTTCGCCGTCGTCGATCCCGATCCGGCGCTGTTGGCCCGCGCGCCGGCCGACCGCCTCGCCGTCTCGGGCCTCGCCGATCCGCGGCCGGTGCTGGCGGCGCTGACCGCGCGCGCCACCGCCCTCCCCCGCCGGGAGGCCTGGCACCGGGAGGCGCGGGCCGCCCTCGCCTACCGGCCGCCCGCCTGGGCGGATTTCCACGGGACGGGTCAGCGCCTGCACCCGGTGGAGCTGTGCCGGGCGGTCGACGCCTTCCTGGAACGCCACCCCGACGGCACGCTGATCTGCGACGGCGGCGAGATCGGGCAATGGCCGCAGGCCCTGGTCCGCGGCGGGCGCCGGCTGATCAACGGCGTCTCGGGCACGATCGGCGCGTCGATCCCCTTCGCGATCGCCGCCGCACTGGAGCGGCCCGGCGCCCCGGTGGTCGCGGTGCTGGGCGACGGCACCTTCGGCTTCCACATGGCCGAGTTCGACACCGCCGTGCGCTATCGGATCCCGTTCATCGCGGTCGTCGGCAACGACGCGCGCTGGAACGCCGAGCACCAGATCCAGCTGCGCAGCTACGGCCCCGATCGGACGCGCCACTGCGACCTGCTCCCGACCCGCTACGACACGGTCGTCCAGGCCCTCGGCGGCTTCGGGGCGCTGGTGACCGAGGCGGCCGAACTTCCGGCGGCGCTGGAGGCGGCCCAGGCCAGCGGCCTGCCGGCCTGCATCAACGTGATGATCGAGAGCGTGGCGGCGCCGGTGATCCGCCGCCCTGGCTGAGGAACACCGCTTAGGAGGGGGGATCATGCGCAGACGCGACGTTCTGGCCGGGGCCGCGGCGTTCCTGGCGAGTCCCGTCCCGGGGCGGGCCGACGAGGTCGGCGCGGTGGCGATCGCCCGCCAGCCGAGCCTCGGCCACCTGCCGCTGATGCTGATGGAGGAGCAGGGCCTGCTCCAGAAGGCCGCGGCCGCCCGCGGCGTGGCGGGGCTCCAGGTGCGCTACCTCACCCTCGCGGGCGGGGCCGCGATGAACGACGCCCTGCTCTCCGGGACGATCCAGTTCGCGGCCGGCGGCGTGCCGCCCCTCGTGCTGCTCTGGTCGAAGACCGAGGGCACCGCCATGGCGGTGAAGGGCGTGGCGGCGATGAACAGCATGCCGCTCCTGATGAACACCAGCAATCCGAAGGTGCACCGGCTCGCCGACTTCACCGACCGGGACAAGATCGCGCTCCCCGCCGTGAAGGTCTCGGTCCAGGCGATGTTCCTGCAGATGGCCGCCGAGAGGGAGCTCGGCGCAGGCCGCCGCAACGACCTCGACCGGCTCACCGTCACCCTCTCCCATCCCGACGGCATGGCGGCGCTCCTCGGGGGCAGCGAGGTGACGGCCCACTTCACCGCCGCGCCGATCCAGGAGCTGGAGCTGCGCCGGCCCGGCATCCGCACGGTGCTGAACAGCTTCGACGTGCTGGGCGAACCCTCGACCTTCAACGTCGTCTGGGCGTCCTCGGCCTTCGCGGGCGCCAACCCGCGGGTCGTCGCGGCCTTCGGCGCCGCCCTGGACGAGGCGCTCGCCGCGATCACGGCCGATCCGTCGGAGGCGGCGCGCGCCTACGTGCGGCTCGCCCGCGACGGGAGCGATGTCGGGCTGATCACCGAGATCCTGAAGGACCCGCAGGTCTCCTTCACGGCGACGCCCCGGGCGGTCGGAAAGGTCGCCGACTTCATGGCCCGCACCGGCACGATCCGCCGCCGGCCGGAGAGCTGGAAGGACCTGTTCTTCGCGGGCGTCCACGACAAGGCGGGCAGCTGACGCCCCACCGGCCGCGCTCAGTTCTGCAGCAGGCCGGGCAGCGCCAGGGCCGTCGTGGTCAGGCCGATCGCGGCGAGCAGCGCGAGGACGAGCGTGCGGAAGCGGCGCTGGTCGATCCGGGCGAACAGCGAGAGCCCGGCGAGCACGCTCACCAGCACCACCGGCAGCGCCAGGGCGAGGTCGCCGAGGAGCTCGGGCGGCAGCGGATCGAGATAGACGAGGATCGTCAGGGCCCAGACCTGCATCACCAGGGTGAAGGACTGGTAGACTGCCCGCTGGGTGCGCGGATCCCAGCCGCGCACGAGGCTCCAGGCCGTCGGCAGGGCTCCGGACAGGCCCGCGATGCCGCCCAGCACGCCGCCGAGGAAGCCGATCGCGCCGTCGCTCCAGCGATTGCCGAAGCCGACCCGGTAATCGGCGCGCAGCAGGGCGACGCCGCCGCTGTAGAGGACAAGGAAGGCGCCGATCGCGACCTTGATGAAGCGCGGATCGAGATCGTGCAGCAGGTGGATGCCGATCGGCGCGCCGACGAGGCCCGGCAGGATCATCGCGAAGGCGGTGCCCCGCGGCGGCCAGGTCCGCAGGCGCAGGATCGAGATCACCTGCGAGAGGATGCTGCAGACGAGCACCAGGGCGGTCGCCTCCACGGGCGTGCGGATCGACAGCAGCGTGCCGGAGGCGATCAGCGCGAAAGCGAAGCCCGTCAGGCCCGAGATCACGCCGGCGCAGCCGACGCAGAGGACGAGGAGGAGCGTCTCGTTCACCGAGGGCGCCCGGCCCGGCCGATGCCATCCGCGCGCGCACCCGCCATTCTCGTCCTCCCGGCCCGCGTCCCGCCGGGGCGGGCTCTGTTTCCATGTATCTTATATAAGACTGGCCCGACGGGGCAAGGCGCATGCCTCTGTAACGCGACAGGGCTGCCCATCCGGATCCGGCCTGCGACCTCCCTTCGCCAAAGAGGAGGATGGGGCGCTCGGTGCCGTCCCCGAACCAGTGAAATCACCCGCACCCCTCGATCACCCGTTGACGCCGGACACCTCATTGGTCTTATATAAGACCAGTCGCCGCCGAGAAGCCGACGACGCAGATCAGGAGGACCGCATGAGCAGCCACGCCGCGTCCGGCGCGGGGCGCCGCAAGCCGCATCTTCTCGCCCATTCCCCCCAGGACAACGTCGCCGTCGCGGTGATCGAGGGCCTGAGCGCGAGCACCGACGCCTTCGGGGTGGTCACCGAGAACGACAGCACCTTCGAGGTCCATGTCCGCCACGACATCCCGATCGGCCACAAGGTCGCGCTCACCGACCTGAAGGCCGGCGACACGGCCATCAAGTACGGCCAGGACATCGGCAAGGTCATCAAGGACGTCGCCAAGGGCGAGCACGTCCACGTCCACAACGTCAAGACGAAGCGCTGGTGAGGTGACGATGTTCAAGGAAGCCGCTCAGCTCGAACACGAGATCGCCACCCCCTTCGTCGGCGGTGCGCCCGATCAGTTCGCCACCAAGGCGCTCGCGACCCGGCGCGCCTCGGAGAACTACACCTCCGCCACCTTCATGGGCTGGCGCCGGGAGAACGGCCGGGTCGGCGTGCGCAACCATGTCGTGCTCCTGCCGCTGGACGACCTGTCCAACGCCGCCTGCGAGGCGGTCGCCAACAACGTGAAGGGCACGATGGCGCTGCCCCACGCCTACGGCCGGCTCCAGTTCGGCGAGGATCTAGACCTCCACTTCCGCACCCTGATCGGCATCGGCTCGAACCCGAACGTCGCCGCCGTCGTGGTGATCGGCATCGAGGACCAGTGGACCAACCGCGTGGTCGAGGGCATCGCCAAGACCGGCAAGCCGGTCGTCGGCTTCGGCATCGAGGGCCACGGCGACATCGCGATCGTCGCCAAGGCGAGCTACCAGGCCAAGCGCTTCGTGCAGTGGGCCACCGAGCTCCAGCGCGAGGAATGCCCGATCGCCGACCTCTGGGTCTCGACCAAGTGCGGCGAGTCCGACACCACCACCGGCCTCGCCTCCTGCCCCACCGTCGGCAACATGTACGACAAGCTGATCCCGCACGGGATCTACGGGGTGTTCGGCGAGACCTCGGAGATCACCGGCGCGGAGCACCTCTGCCGCGAGCGGGCGATCAGCCCGGAAGTCTCCGACAAGTGGTTTACGATGTGGAAGGCCTACCAGGACGACGTGATCGAGGCCCACAAGACCGACGATCTCTCGGACTCGCAGCCGACCAAGGGCAACATCGCGGGCGGCCTCACCACGATCGAGGAGAAGGCGCTCGGCAACCTCGAGAAGATCGGCCACGAATGCCGGTTCATCGACGCGCTGCAGCCTGCGGAGGCGCCCGCCAAGGGGCCCGGCCTGTACTTCATGGACACGTCCTCGGCGGCGGCCGAGTGCGTCACCCTGATGGCGGCGGCCGGCTACGTGGTGCACACCTTCCCGACGGGCCAGGGCAACGTCATCGGCAACCCGATCGTCCCGGTGATCAAGATCACCGGCAATCCCCGGACCGTGCGGACCATGGGCGAGCATATCGACGTCGACGTCTCGGGTGTGCTCACCCGCGAGATGACGATCCCGCAGGCCGGCGACGCGCTCATCGACATGGTGGTGCGCACCGCCAACGGCCGGCTCACGGCGGCCGAGTCCCTCGGCCACCGGGAATTCGTGATGACGAAGCTCTACCGCAGCGCCTGACGCACAAGTCCCGCGCCCGCGGACCGCGATCCGGTCCGCGGGCGCGGCCCCGACGCCACGGGGTCAGGACCACGCCGGAGCGCACGACCGCGGGGGAAACCGCGGCGGCCTCCGTCCCGTCATTCTGGAGGAACGCATGAGGCTGCTTCGGTCGATCTACGGCCAGGTTCTGCTCGGCATCGCCCTGGGCATCGGCGTCGGCGTGGTCGCGCCCGATTTCGCGGTGGGCTGCAAGATCCTCGGCGACATGTTCATCAACCTGATCAAGATGATCGTCGCCCCCGTGATCTTCTGCACGGTCGTGGTCGGCATCGCGCATGTCGGCGACATGAAGAGCGTCGGCCGGATGGGCCTGAAGACCATCCTGTACTTCGAGGTCGCCACGACGGTGGCGCTCGCCGCGGGCCTCCTGTTCGTCAACCTGCTGCGGCCGGGCGACGGCGTGAACGCCACGGTCGACAGCCTCGACGCCAAGCTGGTCGCCGGCATCGCCGGCAAGGCCCACGCGCAGTCTCCGATGGAGATCGTCGCCAACATCATCCCCCACAGCGCGGTCGACGCCTTCGCCAAGGGCGACCTGATCCAGGTGATGTTCTTCTCGGTGCTGGTCGGCATGGGGCTCGCGATGCTGGGCCGGCGCGGCGAGTTCCCGCTCAAGGTGGTCCACGCCTTCGGCGACGTGCTGATGAAGGTCGTCGGCCTGATCATGCACTTCGCGCCGATCGGGGCCTTCGGCGCGATGGCCTTCACCATCGGCAAGTTCGGGCTCGGCATCCTCGCCCAGTACGGGATGCTGATCGTCTCCCTCTACCTGACCTTCATCGTGTTCATCGCGGTCTTCCTCGGCGGCGTGATGCGCTTCTACGTCGGCCTGAGCCTGTGGAAGCTGTTCCGCTACAGCCGGGAGGAGCTGTTCATCCTGCTGGGCACCACGAGCTCGGAATCGGTGCTGCCGCGGATCATGGCCAAGCTCAACGGCCTCGGGGTCGACAAGAGCGTCACCGGCCTCGTGATGCCCGCCGGCCTGTCCTTCAACATGGACGGCTCGTGCATCTACCTGACCATGGCGATCGGCTTCATCGCCCAGGCCCTCAACGTGCCGCTGACCTGGGAGCAGGAGCTCGGCATCCTCGCCATCGCGCTGGTGACCTCGAAGGGCGTGGCGGGCGTGGCCGGCGCCATCCTGTTCGTGCTCGCCGCGACGCTCCAGGCCTCGCAGCTCCTGCCGGTGGCGGGCATCGCCCTGATCATCGGGGTGGACCGCATCCTGAACGAGCTGCGCTGCGTGACCAACGCGGTCGGCAACATGGTGGCGACCCTCGTGATCGCCCGCTGGGAGGGCAAGATCGACCTCGCGCACGCCCGGGCGGTGCTCGACGGCCGCATCACCCCGAACCTCGACCTCCTCGACGACGAGGACGAGGCGGCGGACGCGATCCCAGCCCGCGAGCCGGCGGCGGCCTTGCGCCGCCCCCTCCCCGCTGCCGTGCCGGCGACCTGAGAAGGATCCTCCATGCCCAAGGTCATCATCAGCGAGTTCATGGACGAGGCCGCGATCGCGGCCGAGCTCGCCGGCCTCGACGTGCAGTACGATCCCGGCCTCGTCGACCGGCCCGGGGACCTCGCCGCCGCCGTGGCCCAAGCCGACGCCCTGATCGTGCGCAACCGGACCCAGGTCCGCGGCCCCCTGCTCGACGCCGCCCGCGACCTCAAGGTCGTCGGCCGCCTCGGCGTCGGCCTCGACAACATCGACGTTCCGGCCTGCCGGGCGCGCGGCATCGCGGTCTACCCGGCCACCGGCGCCAACGACGGCGCGGTCGCCGAGTACGTGGTCGCCACCGCGCTGCTGCTCCTGCGCGGCGCCTACGGGGCCACGGCCCGCGTGGCGGCCGGCACGTGGCCGCGCAACGCCCTGATGGGCCGCGAGATCGCCGGCAAGCGCCTCGGCCTCGTCGGCTTCGGGTCGATCGCCCGCGAGACCGCCCGGAGGGCGGTAGCCCTCGGCATGACGATCGCCGCCCACGACCCCTTCGTGGCCGCGGGCGACCCGGCCTGGAACCCGGCCTACGGCCCCGTGCAGAGCCAGGCGCTCGACGCGCTGATCGCCCAGAGCGACGTGCTCTCGCTGCACGTGCCGCTCACCGATCAGACCCGCGGGTTGATCGACGCGGCGGCGCTGGCCCGGATGCCTGCGGGCGCGATCCTGATCAACGCGGCCCGCGGCGGCGTGGTGGACGAGGCCGCCGTGGCGCAAGCCCTGCGGTCCGGCCATCTCGGCGGCGCGGCGCTGGACGTGTTCGACCGCGAGCCCCTCGACGCGGCGGCGGGCGCCGCCTTCGCCGACGTGCCGAACCTGATCCTCACGCCGCACATCGCCGGGGTGACGCAGGAATCGAACGTGCGCGTCTCCGCCGTCACGGCCGCGGCCGTCCGCCGCCATCTCACGGAGCGCTGAGCCGATGCCGAACCTGACCCTGTCGGAGGCCGAGGCCCTCGCCGGCGACGCCCTCGTCCGCTGCGGCACGGCCGAGGCCGCGGCCCGGAGCGTCGCCCGCGCCCTGGTCGGCGCCGAGGCGGACGGGCTCAAGGGCCACGGCCTGTCGCGGGTCGCGCCCTACGCGGCGCAGGTGCGTGCCGGGAAGGTCGCGGGCGACGCGGTCCCGCTTGCGTCGCGCCCGCGGCCGGGCCTGCTCGCGATCGACGCCGCCCACGGCTTCGCCTACCCGGCGATCGACCTCGCCCTGGAGGCGCTGCCGGGCGTCGCGCGCCAGCAGGGCGTGGCGGCGGCGGGCATCCGCCGCTCACACCATTGCGGCGCGGCCGGCCGCCCGGTCGAGGCCCTGGCCGAGCAGGGCTGCGTCGCCCTGCTCTTCGCCAACACGCCCGCCGCGATGGCCCCCTGGGGCGGGCGTCAGGCGGTGTTCGGCACCAACCCGCTGGCCTTCGCCTGCCCGCTGCCGGGCCGCGCGCCGATCGTGGTCGACCTCGCCCTGTCGAAGGTGGCCCGCGCCAACATCGTCGGGGCGGCCAAGCGCGGCGAGCCGATCCCCGAGGGCTGGGCCCTCGACGCGGAGGGACGCCCGACGACCGACGCCACGGCCGCCCTCGACGGCACCATGGTGCCGCTGGGCGACGCCAAGGGGACGGCGCTCGCCCTGATGGTCGAGCTGCTGGCCGCCGGGCTCGTCGGCGCGCGCTTCGCCGGTGAAGCCTCCTCGTTCCTCGACGCCGCGGGCGACCCGCCGGGCACCGGGCAGCTGATCCTCGCCCTCGACGCTTCGGCGCTCAGCCCGGACGCGCCGGAGCGCTTCGCGGCGCTGGCCGGCGCGATCGAGGCGCAGGACGGCGCCCGGCTCCCGGGCAGCCGCCGGCTCGGGCTCCGCCGCCGGGCCGCTGAGGCGGGCCTCGACGTGGCCGAAGCCCTCGTGGCCGAGATCCGGGCGCTGTGAGGCGTAACGCCTGTGCGGAGGAAGAACCCGTGATTGCTCCCGTCGGCAGGGCGACGTAAGCGAGAGGAGGGAGAGGTGCTGGACACAACCTTCGACGCTCTACCCACGGATGGGGCTCAGCGTCGTCACGCGATGGAACGGTCAGGCGAAGGGCAGGCAGGTTCGGGGCGCGCAGACTCGGGGCGCGCAGACTCGGGACGCGCCGGCGCGGTCGGCTTCCGCCCGCTCTACCGGCAGGTCTACGACACGCTGCTGAAGCGCCTGGCCGACGCGGTCTGGCAGCCCGGCCAGATCCTTCCGAGCGAGGGGCAGCTCGCCGCCGAGCTGGGCGTCAGCCAGGGGACGGTGCGCAAGGCGCTCGACGCGCTCACCGCCGACAGCCTGCTGGTGCGCCGCCAGGGCCGCGGGACGTTCGTGGCCGACCACGACGACAAGCAGAGCGTCTTCCGCTTCCTGAAGCTGCGGCCGGACGGCGACGGCACCGGCATGCCCACGAGCCGGGTCACGGGGATCGCGGAGGCGGCCGCCAGCGCCGACGAGCGCGGGCGGCTCGACCTCGTGCGGTCCGCCCGCGTGGTCCGGATCGAGCGCGTGCGCGCCGTCGACGCCAAGCTGTGCGTGGTCGAGACGATCAGCGTGCCCGCCGGCCTGTTCCCGGGCATCGCCCAGATCGAGCTGCCGAACACCCTCTACAGCCTCTACGCCACCCGCTACGGCATCACGATCGCCACCGCCAACGAGCGCCTGAAGGCCGTGGCGATCGGGCCCCGCGAGGCCGAGCTGCTCCAGGTGCCCGCCGGAACCCCCGCCCTCGAGATCGACCGCGTCGCCATCGACCTCGAGGAGCGGCCGGTCGAGTGGCGCCTCTCGACCTGCCTGACGCAGGACATCCACTACCTCTCGGTCCTTCGCTGACCGGGATCCCCCGACGCGCCGCCTCGCAGTCGAAGGCGGGGCGCGCCGAACCGGACCTCCGCTGCCACAGCCTGAACGGGGAGCGCGCGATGACCGATCGCGGAAGACGGGACTTCATGCGGCTGAGCGCCCTCGGCGCCCTCGCCGCGCTCGGGGGCGTGCCGCGCGCACGGGCGGCCGACGGGGGGACGCTGCCCTTCGGCAACGGCGAGCGGCCGCTCGTGGCCTATCCGGGCAAGCGGCCGCTCCTGCAGATGACCGCGCGCCCGCCGCAGCTGGAGACGCCGTTCGCGGTCTTCGACGGGGGCGCGATCACGCCGAACGACGCGTTCTTCGTCCGCTACCACCTCGCCGACATCCCGACCGAGATCGACCCGCAGGCCTTCCGCGTCGCCGTGACCGGGCAGGTCGAGCGCCCGCTCTCCCTGTCGCTCGCCGACCTCAAGGCGATGCCCCAGACCGAGATCGTCGCGGTCAACCAGTGCTCGGGCAATTCCCGCGGCTTCTTCGAGCCGCGCATCGCCGGCGGCCAGCTCGCCAACGGCGCCATGGGCTGCGCCCGCTGGACCGGCGTGCCGCTCAAGACGGTGCTCGACCGGGCCGGCGTGAAGGCCGGCGCCGTGCAGGTCGCCTTCAACGGCCTCGACGGGCCGGTCCTGCCCGAGACGCCGGACTTCGCCAAGGCGCTGACCCTCGACCACGCCCGGGACGGCGCGGTGCTGCTCGCCTGGGGCATGAACGGGCAGGACCTGCCCTGGCTCAACGGCTTCCCGCTCCGCCTCGTGGTGCCGGGCTACTACGGCACCTACTGGGTCAAGCACCTCGACAGCATCGCCGTCCTCGATCACCCCTTCGAGGGCTTCTGGATGAAGACGGCCTACCGCATCCCCGACAATCCCTGCGCCTGCACCGAGCCCGGCAAGGCGCCGGACAGGACCGTCCCGATCGGCCGCCTCAACGTCCGCTCCTTCCTGACGAACCTGACCGACGGCGCGCCGGTGAAGGCGGGTCCGGTCGCCCTGCGGGGCATCGCGTTCGACGGCGGCTCGGGCATCCGGGACGTCGCGGTCTCGGCCGACGACGGCCGGACCTGGAGCGCGGCCCGGCTCGGCCAGGATCTCGGCCCCTACGCCTTCCGCACCTGGACCGCGGAGGTCGATCTCGCGCCGGGCGCCCACGCCCTGCGCGTGCGGGCCACGGGCAACGACGGCGCGACCCAGCCGATGGAGCCGCGCTGGAACCCCGCCGGCTACATGCGCAACGTCGTCGAGACGACCCGCGTGCGCGCGGCCTAGAGGGAGGATCGGCATGTTCAGCACCCGCCCACCCCGCGCGTCGGTCGTCGCGATCGCCGCCGCGCTGGCCGCGACACCCGCGCTGGCCGCGCCCGAGACCTACGCGCTGCCGGAGCCGACGGCGCAGTTCCGGCCGGCCCCGGATGCCGCGCACGCGGCCGGCTTCCAGGCCGCGCAGGAGAACTGCCTGACCTGCCACTCGGCCGACTACGTCGCCATGCAGCCGCCCCGGAAGGGGCAGGCGTTCTGGGACGCCGAGGTCGCCAAGATGATCAAGGTCTACCGGGCGCCGATCACGGAGGAGCAGGCCCGGGCCATCGCCGGCTATCTCGGCGCGGCCTACTGAGCGCCGAGACCGGGCAGGAGGTCGCGCGATGACCGTCAGAACCGCCGTGCCGGACCGGTCCGGGGCCGCGCCGACCGGGTCGCGGGGGGCCTCCGCCTGGGCCGGGGCGGCCGGCACCCTGCTCCCGGGCCTGCTCCTGTGCCTGGGCATCACCGCGGTGGCGCAGGCTCTGCAGGCCGGCGAGGAGCACCTGACCGGCCATCCCTACGTCGAGGCGCTGGTGCTGGCCATCCTGCTGGGGACGGCCGTGCGGACCGCCTGGGTGCCGGGCGCGCGCTTCAAGGCCGGGATCGCCTTCTCGGCCAAGCAGGTGCTGGAAGTGGCCGTCACGCTGCTCGGCGCCGCGGTCAGCCTCGGGGCGATCGTCGCCTCGGGCCCGGCGCTGCTGGCCGGCATCGTCGGGGCGGTGGCGCTGACCATCCTGGCGAGCTGCGCGCTCTGCCGCGCCCTGGGCCTGCCGGTGCGCATGGCGCTGCTGATCGCCTGCGGCAACGCCATCTGCGGCAACTCGGCGATCGCCGCGGTGGCGCCGGTGATCGGGGCGGACAACCGGGACGTGGCGGCGGCCATCGCCTTCACGGCGGTGCTGGGCGTGCTGATGGTGCTGGGCCTGCCGCTGTTCGTGCCGCTCGTCGGCTTCAGCGAGCACCAGTACGGCGTGCTCGCGGGCCTGACCGTCTACGCGGTGCCGCAGGTGCTGGCCGCGACCGTCCCGGTGGGCCCGCTCGCCACGCAGGTGGGCACACTCGTCAAGCTGGTCCGGGTGCTGATGCTCGGGCCGGTGGTGCTGGCGCTCTCGCTCCTCGCCCCGCGCCTGCCGGCGGCGGGAGCGACCGCCGAGCCTGCTGGGGGAAGCGCCCCCGGGAGCGCCCGGCGCCGGCCCGGCTTCTTCAAGCTGGTCCCGTGGTTCATCCTCGGCTTCCTGGCCCTGGCGAGCCTGCGCTCGCTCGGGCTGATCCCGGACGCCTGGGTCGCGCCGATCTCCCGCCTCGCCGGCTTCCTCACCATCGTGTCGATGGCCGCGCTCGGCCTCGGGGTGGACGTGCGCGTGCTGGCCCAGGTCGGCGGCCGGGTCACGATGGCGGTCACCGCCTCGCTCCTCGTGCTGCTGGCCGTCGCCGTCCTGCTCATCCGCGGCCTCGGGATCGGCTGAGCCGGTCGCCGGCGGCGCGCCGCACCCGCCGGCGTCCACGCGCGGGTGGCCCGGGCTCCGCGAGCGCGATCGCGCCGGGGAAGCGGCTCACACGCAACGGTGGCGGTCGCGCACGGCGGACAGCGATGTCGCCCGCCCGGGAGCGTGAAAGTCCCCGACGAGACGACGTCATCCGGGCGCCGATGCGGACGTCGAGCGCGCAACGGGATCGGCGGTGCCACGATGCCGCCGGGGCAGGATCGCGCGATCGCCGCGACGTCTGACGAACAGGCAGACGTCTTCGCGCCGAACGCGGCCGAGCAAGACGACAGCTCCGGATATGGGGTGTCCGCGGCGCAACGCCCGACGGGATATGAGTGAACCCTCCGCGCCCGTCCCGTCCATACATGCGCCGGACTGCCCGGCGCGGCACCGATATTCGGCCTTGCGAACGACGGAGATCACCGAATATTTGCGCAGAGGAGACAAATATTCGAAGCAGAGTTTTGCCCCGCGCGCGCCGTTAACCACGGTTTTCAATATTTCTGAAATTCGAGGCCGCTAATATGCGGATATAACCTGGGATTGAACTGCTACAATGATGACCCCCTCGACGAGAGCGAAGTAGCGAGACGCCGCGTTGGGACTGTATTCCAAGCTGCGGGCCGCACTCGCTGAAGATGCCCTCCTCGCGCGCTGCGTGAAGCGCTCGCTCGTCGACGGGCTGTATCAGCCGTTCGCGTCGCTCGCGGTCGGCGCCGCGTCCGGGACGATCGTCGCCACGGCCGCGGCGTTCTGGTCCGACGATCGCGCGATCACGGTGACCGCGTTCGCGGTCGGCCTGATCGGCCTCACCCGCATCGTGCTCGCTCGGATCTACCTGACGAAGGGGCCGCAGAAGCACGATCGTTACGAGCTCTGGGAGACCTACTTCTCCCTCGGCGCGTTCGCCTACGCCGCGTCGCTCGGCATCCTGTCGTTCCTCATCACGACGCGGTCGTCCAACCTCGCGCTCCAGGTCATCACCCCCACGTTCACGATCGGTTACGCCGCGGGCATCTCGGGCCGCAATGCGGGCCGCCCCCTGCTGGCCATCGCGCAGGTGCTCCTGTCGGCGATGCCGCTGTCGGCGGGCCTGCTCGTGTCGGGCGACGGCGAGCGGGCCTCGCTCGGCATCCTCTCGCTCCTGTTCGCCTACGGCATGATCGACATCACGCTCAGCACGCGCGAGATCATCGTGTCGGCCCTGGTGACGACGCGCGAGAAGGAGGCGCTCGCCGAGAAATTCCAGGCCCAGGCCAATCTCTTCGACATCGCGTTGCGCAACATGTCGCACGGACTGTGCATGTTCGACGCGCGCGGCCGGCTCCAGGTCTGGAACGACCAGTTCCTCTCGATATCGGGCATTCCCTCGAACCGCATCCACACCAATTCGACGGCCAAATCGCTGTACGCATTGAGCCGCGCCATCATCGATGAGCGAACCGCGGGGCGCGGCGCGACGCTCTCGACATTCTCGGCGGCGTCGAACGCGTTGAGGTCGGGAAACCTGGTCCTGATCCTCCCCGACGATCGCGTGGTCTCCCTGATGCAGCGGCGGACCGCCGAGAAGGGCTACGTGATCATCTTCGAGGACATCACCGAGCGGCGTCGGAGCGAAGCCCGCATCCAGCAGATGGCGCGTTACGACGATCTGACGGGCCTGCTCAATCGCAGCAGCTTCAAGGCCAAGGTCTCCCAGGCGCTGAAAGCCAGCGCCAGCAGCAAGGGCGATTTCGCGGTCCATCTGCTCGATCTCGACCACTTCAAGGTCATCAACGACACGCTGGGGCATCCGGCCGGAGACAGGTTGTTGCAGATGGTGGCGGACCGGCTGCGCGGGATCGGGGCGCTGTCCGGATCGGTCGCCCGCCTCGGCGGCGACGAGTTCGTCATCGTCCAGCAATCCGTCACGTCGCCGGCCGTCGCGGAGGATCTCGCGCAGCGCGTCCTGCACGAGCTGGAGCGACCTTTCGATATCGACGGCACCCACGTCACGGTCGGCGCCTCGATCGGCATCGCGATCGCCCCGTTCCATGCCAACGACGAGGACAGGCTGCTGAAATGCGCCGATATCGCCCTCTACGCCATCAAGGGGGCCGGCAGGAGCGGGTTCAAGATCTTCCAGCACGAGATGGAAGCGGCCACGCGCGCGCGGCACGCCCTCGAGTCCGATCTCCGGGCCGCCCTGACCAACGGCGAACTGGAGCTGCACTATCAGCCGATCGTCGACGCGAGCACCGGGGCGATCGTGAGCTGCGAGGCCCTGCTACGGTGGCAGCACCCCGTCTCCGGCTACATCCCGCCGTCGGACTTCATCCCGGTGGCCGAGGACACGGGGCTCATCGTCCAGCTGGGCGACTGGGTTCTGAACGAAGCGTGCCGCGAGGCCCGGAACTGGCCGTCGACCGTGAGCGTCGCGGTCAACATGTCGCCGCGTCAGTTCGGTGATCCGCAGCTGGCCTTCCACGTCATCGGCGCGCTGAACCGCTCCGGCCTCCCGGCGCATCGCCTGGAGCTCGAGATCACGGAGAGCGTGACGCTGGGCGCGACGCACAAGATCGTCGAGACCATCCACACGCTCCGCCAGCTCGGGATCCGCCTGTCGATCGACGATTTCGGAACCGGTTACTCGTCCCTGAGCTCCCTGAGAAACTTCGCCTTCGACAAGCTGAAGATCGACCGGTCGTTCGTGTGGGACCTGGACAGGAAGGCCGAGTCGACCGCGATCATCCGGGCGATCGTCGGGATGGGAAGGAGCATCGGGATGGCCATCGTCGTCGAGGGCGTCGAGACGGAGACGCAGCTCTCCATCCTCCGGGCCGAGGGCTGCGATCTGATCCAGGGCTACGTGTTCAGTCGTCCGGTCGCCGCATCCCAGATCCGGGCCATGCTCGCGGCCGCGGAGCCCGTGACGAAGCTAGCGAGCTGACCCCGCCGGCCCCCGCGCGGTCACCGTGCGGGCCTGAGCGGCCTGGGCTTTTCCCCTGAGCCTGTCCTGCGCCAGGACGAGCCGCTCCATGATGCTCAGATCCCTGTCCGTGAGATTCATCGCGGCGGCCGCCCAGACCGAGACGATCTTTCTCAGTTCCTCCAACGATATGCGATTGACCTCCCGGGCGGCTCGATAGATCGCCTGCTGCCCGTTGCGGCGCCGGTGGTTGCCGGCGATGTACGCGCGCACGGCCGCTTCGCCCTGGCCACGCTCGGCGAGGACGTGAACGATTCCCAGTTCGTGCATCTCCTCCGCGGTGTAGGTTCTCCCATCGAGGATCATCTCCTGAGCCCTGATGGTCCCCAGACGCCGGGCGAGGAAGCTGTAGGCCCCCATACCGGGGAAGAGCCCGAAGAGGATCTCCGGGAAGCCGAACTTGGTGCCCTTCTCGGCGATGATCACGTCGAACGAGAGCAGGCCCTCGAACCCCCCGCCCAGCGCGTCGCCCTGAACGAGGCCGATCGTGATGATCGGCAGGTTCAGCGCGTTCATGTTGCGATGAAGAACATCGACGCACGCGTTGCCGTAACCGACCAGCGCGGCCTCGTCGCCCGCGCGGATCTTGCTCGCGAACAGGCTCAGATCACCGCCGAGACTGAACACGCCGGGAAATCGTGAACCGAAGACAAAGTAGTTCAGGTCGAGGCTGCCGTTGCCGAAACCGCGCTCGATGCCATCCTGCAGGCGGCTGAAGTCGGCCAGCATCTCGGAATTCTGGCACGGGCGGCCCTGCGGGCGCATGAAGGCCCACAGGGTGCTGGTGTCGGTTTCGAGATTGACTTCGATCTGAGCGAGTTCGGAAAGGCCGTGGTCGGGAGACGAGACGGTCGGCGCGATCCGCTTCTCGCTCGGCCGCCGCGCGGCCGTCGGACGCCGTCGCAGCGGCACAGGACCAGGGTATGGCACCAAGTCTTTGGCGAGACCTGTAATAGACGCCATCGTATTCGGATCCGTTAAGTGATCCTTAACCGTATCTCAGCCGGCGTTGCGGAGCTAGGCAGCCGGAGCGGCCCTCCTCAGATAATTAAGCTTTGGTTAATGCCGGCCTTTTAGCCACCTTTGCTTGCGAGGCGGGCCTCTCCGGACGAGAGGCCCGCCGACGCCCCGGCGGCCGCCCTGACCCTCGACCTCCACGGCCTCGACGGCGCCGGCTCGGTCCGGCGGGATCGCGGACGGCAGGCGTGAAGCGGCACGCCCGCCGCTTCCGCGCGAGACCGGGTCCGCCGCGGGGACGCGCGGTCAACCGCGCGACGGACGCCTCAGCGGCACCCCGTAACGGCTCCGATCTCCGATCATGCGAGTCGGCGCAATGCTCGCTGCGCCGATCGCCGATCATGACGATTGCTGTCTCCATCCCCAGCAGTTGTATTATAGACGAGTAGCATACCAATAGTTGCACAATATTATCTGTTCGTTATAAATTTTCATGTCTATCGAGACCATGATCCGAGAGCGATCCGACGACGAGAGCGACGAGAAGCCGGCACTCTATCTATGGTTGACGACAGCGTTTCTCTATTTCTGCACCGCAGCTTCGACACTGAGCCTGGCCAGTAGCGGACACGACATCGCTGCCCTATGGCCGGCCAATGCCATTCTGGTCGCCCTGCTGCTCTCCCATGACAGGGTCCGATCGGGCACGGTGCTGAGCGCCGGATTGGCCGCGAACATCGCGGCCAATGTCCTGACGCGGGGCACTGTGCTCGGCCCCTTCCTGTACAGTCTCGCCAACCTCGCCGAGGTGATGTTGGCCGTCCGTCTCCTGCGAAGGACCTACGAGCAGGACGCCCTGCTGCAATCCACGAGATCCGCCCTGCGGTTCCTCGCGATCGCGGGATTGCTGGCACCGGCCGCGAGCGGCGTCCTGGGAGGCTTGACGGCGCATCTCGTCTTCGGCCAGCCCCTGTTGCGCTCGTTCGGCACCTGGGTCGCGAGCGACGGCCTGGGACTCATCGTCTTCACGCCCTTCCTGCTCTCGCTGTTCCGAGGCGATTACGCGCGTGCGCTCGCGGAGCGGAGCTGGCGGGACCGGCTCGAAGCGGCCGCCTTGCTCGTCCTCGCAGGCTCGGTCGCGTACGCGACCTTCTTCTGCACCAGCCGCCCCTTGCTGTTCCTGATCTTCCCGCCCCTCATCCTGATCGCTTTCCGGCTGGGCCGCCTGGGTGTCACCGCGGCCGTGATGGTCGTGGCCGTCATCGGAGGCGTCGCAACGATGTACGGTCGCGGGCCGATGGTCCTGATCGCGGCCGACGCCGTCACGCAGGCGCAGGCGTTCCAGGTGTTTCTGGCCTTCATCCTGCTGACCTGCCTGCCCGTCGCGGCGGAGGTCTCCGCGCGGGCGCGGCTCACGGCCGAGCTGGCCGCGCACGATCGGGAGATGACGAGGAGCGCCTTCACCGATTCCCTGACAGGACTGCTCAACCGTGCGGGCTTTGAGCATCAGATCGAGACCATCCTGCCCGTCAGGGCACTCCCGCCCGTCAGCCTGATCGCGATCGACATCGATCACTTCAAGCAGATCAACGACCGCTGGGGGCATCCGGCGGGCGATCGCGCGCTCGAGACTCTCGGATCGCTGCTCGCATCGCAGATCCGCCCGGGGGATCTGGTCGCGCGCCTCGGCGGCGACGAGTTCGTGATCCTTCTCCGCGAGAGCGACCTCGAGCGCGCCAGGGCGGTGTGCGAGCGGATCCGCGCGAGCGCACGCGCCTTGCCGTTCTCGACCGGTGCCGGGACCGAAGCGCCGGTCAGCCTGAGCATGGGCTTGGCCGTCGCGCGCGTGGGCGAGGGCTACGAAGCGCTGGCTCAGCGGGCCGACAGCGCTCTGTACGAGGCGAAGCACGCCGGCCGCGACGCCCTGCGATGGGCCGCCTGACTCCGGGATCGACCCTGACCGGCGGCGATCCGGGCCCGGTCGTTTGGCCGTGAAACGCCTGCCCCGTAGGATCGGCCGATGAGACGCCGCCACCTCGTCGGACCGATCCTCTGCGTCGCGCCGCTCGCCCTCCTCTTCGGGACGGCCGACGGTCCCGCGGGCTCCGCGGCCCCCGGCCTGGTGCCGCAGGCCGAGCGCGCGGATCTCGTCCGCGTGGAGAAGGCGCAACGGCGCCTGACGCTGCTGCGCGGCGGACGCGTCCTGGCGGTCTACCGCGTCTCGCTGGGCTTCGCGCCGATCGGCCCGAAGGCGATGGAGGGCGACGGCCGAACACCCGAGGGTCGCTACCGCATCGCGGGCAAGAACCCGGACAGCATCGCCCACCTCGCGCTGCGGATCTCCTATCCGGACGCCGCCGACCGCGCCGCGGCGTCCGCGGCCGGCGTGCCGCCCGGCGGAGACATCATGATCCACGGTCTGAGGAACGGCTTCTCCTGGGTCGGCCGCCTGCATCGTCTGATCGACTGGACGGATGGCTGCGTGGGCGTGACCAACGCCGAGGCCCGCGCGATCTACGCGCGGGTCGAGGTCGGCACGCCGATCGAGATCCGGAGCTGAGCGGGATCGGGCGTCGTCGGGCGGAGCGTTCGGGGCCGGACGGCGCGCGGCCGGGGCGCCTCAAGGCCCCGCATCCCCGGCGGCCGCGCCAGGACCCGCGGGCGGGCGCCACGGGAGCGGATCGAACGAGCGCCGGAGCGCCTCGAGGAACCGCTCCGTCCGGGCCGCGCGCGACCGCCGTTCCGAGCCGAGCAGGGCGACGACCGGCGCCGACGGCAGGGCGTAGCCTTCGAGCAGGCGCGCCAGCCGCCCCGCGCGCAGGTCGTCGGCGACATCCCATTCCGAGCGCACGATCACGCCGAGGCCCGCGAGGGCCCAGCCCCGCACCACGTCGCCGTCGTTGCTGACCAAGGCCGCATCCACCCTGACGCGGACCTCGGCGCCCTCCGCCGCGCGGAAGCGCCAGAGCGTCACGTCCTCGTCGTTCTCGCGCAGCGCGATGCAGGTGTGATCCCGCAGGTCGGCCGGCACGCGCGGGGCCGGATGCCGGGCCAGGTAGGCGGGCGCCGCGCAGAGGATCCGGTCGTTCGGCGCGAGGGCGCGCACGGTCAGGCTCGGGGTCGCCTCCCTGATCTCACCGACGTGGATCGCGAGGTCCCAGGTCTCGGACGGGATGCGGCCCAGGCGATCCGAGAGCAGCAGGTCGATCCGCACGCCCGGATGCCGCAGCCGGAACGCCGTCACGACCGGGGCCACGTAGCGGCGCCCGAAGCCGAGCGGGGCGACGACGCGCAGATGTCCGGTCACCGCGCCGACGCGCTCGGCCAGGGCGTCGGCGAGATCGTCGAAGGCGCCGAGGAGGTCGCGACCGCGCTCGGCCAGAAGCTCCCCCTCGTCGGTCAGCGTGAGGCCGCGGCCGGACCGGTCCACCAGATGGACCCGCAGCCGCTTCTCCAGGCTGCGCAGCCGCTGCGTCACGGCGGGGGGCGACACGTTCAGACTGCGCGCCGCGGCGGCCAGGGACGGGCTGGCCGCGACCGCGACGAAGAAGCGGAGATCGTCGGTGTCGAGCATTAAGGCCGACCTTAATCCAGAATGCCGAACAGATTAATGGCGTCTCGCGGTCCGGCATGATCTGTCACCCGGCAGCGAGACAGAGAGGCGTGGACATGCCGGAGACCGGAGTCGGGACGCAGGTGCCGTCAGCGGAGGCCGACGGGGCGTCGGGTCCTCTTCAGACACCGTGCCTTCTCCTGGACGAGGCGCGGCTGCGCGCGAACCTCGCGGGGCTGCGGGCGCACCTGGACCGGCTGGGCGTCGCCTTCCGGCCGCACCTGAAGACGGCGAAGTCGATCGACGTCGCCCGCCTGGCGATGACCGGTCCGGCCGGCCCGGCGATCGTCTCGACCCTGCGCGAGGCCGAGTACTTCGCCGAGGGCGGGGTCCGGGACATGATCTACGGCGTCGGCATCGCCCCGCAGAAGCTCGACCGCGTCGGAGCGGTCCGGCGCCGCTGGGGTGCGGACCTCGCCGTGGTGCTCGACTCGATCGAGCAGGCGGACGCGGTCGCCGCCTGGGCCGCGCGGACCGGCGACCGTCTACCGGTCCTGATCGAGGTCGACGCCGACGGGCATCGCTCCGGCGTGAAGCCGGCCGACGCGGCGCTGCTGGTGGCGATCGGGCGCGCGCTCGGCGCGGGGGCGGACCTGCGCGGCGTGCTGCTCCACGCCGGCGACAGCTACGGCCTCAGCGATCCCGAGGATCTCGCCGCGGCCGCGGAGGGCGAGCGCGCGGCGGCGGTGACGGCGGCCACCCTCCTGCGCGCGGCGGGCCTGCCGTGCCCGGTGGTGAGCGTCGGCTCGACCCCGACCGCGCGCTACGCCCGGAACCTCGACGGGATCACCGAGGTCCGTGCCGGCGTGTTCATGTTCGGCGACCTGTTCCAGGCCGGGGTCGGCTCCGTCGCGGTCGACGACATCGCGGTGAGCGTGCTCGCCACCGTGATCGGGCACCGCCGCGACAAGGGCTGGATCATCACCGATGCCGGCTGGATGGCGCTGTCGCGCGACCGGGGCACGGCCCGGCAGGCGGTCGATCAGGGCTACGGCGTGGTCTGCGACCGCGCCGGCCGCCCCTACCCGGACCTGATCGTCGCCGACGCCAACCAGGAGCACGGCATCCTCGCCCTGCGCCCGGGCTCCCGCGCCGCCCTCCCCGACCTGGCCCTCGGCGATCGTGTGCGCGTCCTGCCGAACCACGCCTGCGCGACGGGCGCCCAGTACGACCGCTACCACGTCCTCGACGCCGACGGGCGGGTCGCCGCCGTCTGGCCGCGCATCAATGGCTGGTAGGCGGCGCCGACCGTGACGTCGCGGATCGGGCGCCTCGCGAGCGCCCGGCGGCGCCGGACGCGGCGGGAGCCCGCCTGGACACCGCGAGGCGCGTGACCGCCGCCCTCCTCGGGGCGGCGCATGCCGCCCGCGCGCACTGACGCGCGCACTGACGCGCGCTCCGGGCCCGGTCGGCGCGGCCCGAGGCCCCCGGCACCGACGCCGCCCGATGCGGCGCCCGATACGGAAGGAGAAGCCCATCATGACAGCCCACCGGTTCGACGCCGTCCTGTTCGACCTCCTGACGGCCCTGCTCGACAGCTGGTCCCTGTGGGACTCGGTCGCCGGCAGCACGGAGGCCGGCCGCCGGTGGCGGGCCGAGTACCTGCGGATCACCTACCGGACGGGGGCGTACCAGCCCTACGAGGATCTCGTGGCGGAGGCCGCCGCGGCGGTGGGCCTGCCGCGCCGCCTCGCGGCGGACCTCGAGGATCGCTACGGCGAGCTCCGGCCCTGGCCCGGCGTGACGGAGACCCTGCAGGCGCTCGCGGCGCGCTCCGTGCGGCTCGGCGTCGTGACCAACTGCTCCGAACGTCTGGGTCGCATCGCCGCCGGCTGCCTGGGGGTCGAACTCGACGCGGTCGTCACGGCGGAGCGCGCCGGGTTCTACAAGCCCGATCCGCGTCCCTACCGGCTGGGACTGCAGGCCCTCGGGGTCGAGCCGGCGCGCTGCCTGTTCGTCGCGGGCTCGGCCTTCGACCTCGTGGGCACGGCGCAGGTGGGGCTGGCGACGTACTGGCACGACCGCGTGGGCATGGCGGCCCCGGACGGCGCGTCGCCCCCGCTGGCGCACGAGACCACCCTCGATCCGCTGCGCGCCTGGTTCGATCCGGGCGCGCGCTGACGCTGACCTTCTCCGGGCGCGGCGGGGGGAAGGCGGGGCGGGCGACGGGCCGGCAGAGGGCACCTCCCGACCCGCGCGAGGCGACCGCATGTGCCGCCGCGCACCGGGCGGCCCGGCGCGAGCTTTGCCTTTCGGCCGTCGCCCGGTCCATGTAGCCGCCCATGATCCGCCTCATCCCCAGCCTGCCCGCGGCCTACGTCATCGCGCGGGTGGTGTGGCCCCTGCCGGTGCCGCTCGCGCTCAGGCTCGGCCTCGCCGGGCTCCTCCTGGTCGCCTCCCAGTACCACCTGTGGAGCCGCCTCTCCTCCGGGTCGGTCTTCGCGCCCGAATTCCCGCGCCCGATCGTGATCCTGTTCAACTGGGCGTTCGGTGCGATCGCGCTGGCGGCGGTGATGCAGCTCGGCCTCGATGCCGTCGCGCTGATCTCGCTGGCTCTGCCCGGGGGCGGCTGGGCGATCCCGACCGCCTGGCGCATCGCGGTGGCCTCGACGGCCGCCGGCCTCTCGGCCGTCGCCGTGTGGCAGGCCGTGCGCGTGCCGCCCCTGAAAGACGTCCCGGTCGCGATCGCGGACCTGCCCCCCGGCCTCGACGGCTACACGATCCTGCACCTGACCGACCTGCATATCAGCCGCCTGTTCCCGGCCGCCTGGGCGCGGGCCGTCGTCGCGCGGGCCGACGCCCTCCAGGCCGACCTGATCGTCGTGACCGGCGACTTCATCGACGGTTCGCTGGAGGCCCGGCGAGACGACGTCGCGCCGCTGCGGGCCCTGCGCGCGCGCGACGGTGTCTGGGCCGTGCCCGGCAACCACGAGTACTTCTTCGACCACGATTCCTGGATGCGCCATCTCGCGGGCCTGGGGATCCGCGTCCTCGCCAACACCCACACGATCCTGAGGCGCGGGGGCGGCGCGCTGGTGCTGGCCGGCGTCACCGACCGCTCCGCGCCCGCCACGGGGCATCCGGGGCCCGACCTCGACGCGGCCCTGGCGGGCGCACCGCCGGGCGCGCCGATCGTTCTGCTGGATCACCAGCCGGCCAACGCCGCGCGGGCCGCGGCGCGCGGCGTGGCGCTCCAGCTCTCCGGCCACACCCACGGCGGCATGATCCGCGGCCTGGACCGGCTGGTGGCGCGCGGCAATTCCGGGTTCGTCTCGGGGGCGTACCGGGTCGGGGCCATGCGGCTCTACGTCAGCAACGGCACCGGGCTCTGGCCCGGCTTCGCCCTCCGGCTCGGGCGTCCGTCGGAGCTGACGCGGATCACCCTGCGGGCAGCCACCTGACGCGCGCGCGCCGCCGCGCGGCTTCTCGCACGGGTCAGCGATCCAGGCCCGGGAGCCCCCAGCGCCGGCCGAAGCCCGCATCGCCGGACACTCGGCTGTTTCCCCCGGGAGGGGCCATGTTCGTCGGAACGGCTACCCCGGGTCGCTGCCGGATCGCCCCCGCTCGGAAGCTGCCGGCCGGCTCGCGGGAGAAGAGCGGTGAGAGCGGCCCCTGCGCGCGTGCCGGACAGCGCCAGTCCCAGGACGAAGCCGGGCCTCGACGAAAGGTCAGGCCATCGCACCCTCGATTAAACCTTCTCGTCGTATCCCCCGGATACCATCTTGGCTCCGGCGAGGTCGAACAGTGCTGCAGGGGACCATATCGAATACCCAGCGCGAGGCACTCCGCCAGCAGGCGCTGGCCGAGATCGCCCTCCTCGACACGCCGCCGGAGCGCGAGTTCGATGCACTCGCCAAGCTCGCGCAGCGCATGCTCGGCACCGGCATGTCCTCGATCACCCTGATCGACCCGGAGCGCCAGTGGTTCAAGGCGCGTTGCGGTCCCTTGGCGGCCGAGACGCCGCGTGCCCAGGCGTTCTGCCCCGTCGTGTTCGAGACGGAGGCTCCGCTGATCGTGGCGGATGCCAGCCTCGACCCTCGCTTCGTGGCCAGCCCCTTCGTCACGAACGCCCCGTACATCCGCTACTACGCGGGCGTGCCGGTCCGCGTCCGGCAAGCCGACGGCGACAAGATCACGATCGGCACGCTCTGCGTCCTCGACGAACAGCCCCGCGAGCCGACGACGACAGACCTGGAGGTGCTCGAAGAGCTGGCCTGCATCGCGGAGGCCCTGATCGAGGCGCGCGCCGTGGCCCTGCGCGCAGCCGAGGCTGCCGAAGAGCGCCGGATGGCCGTCGAGGGCCTGGAGCGTGAGCGCCGCCAGTTCAAGCAGGCGGAGCGCATGGCCGAGATGGGCTCGTACCGCTACGATATCGAGACGCGGTCGACCTCCTGGTCGGACGGCGTCTTCGTCATTCACGAGCTGCCCGTCAGCGGCGGTGTGCCGATTGGCGCGATCATGAACTTCTTTCCCGAGCCCGATCGCGCCCTCTTCCGCGCGGCCGTCAGGCGCGTGCTGGACACGGGCGAGCCGTTCGAGATGGACGCCGATTTCGTGACCGCCAAGGGCAATGCCCGGCGCGTGCGGTGCTCCTGCGAGATCGAATTGGTCAAGGGTAAGCCCGTCGCCCTCATCGGCCTGATCCAGGACATCACCGAACGGCACAGCTTGGAGCAGCGTCTTCGCCATCAGGCGCGCACCGATGACCTGACGCAACTCGCCAACCGAGCCGAATTCCACCGCGCGCTCGACGCGCGGCTGCGCGAGGCGCGCGCTTCCGACGACGATGTGGCTGTCCTCCTGATCGACCTCGACGGCTTCAAGGGCGTGAACGATCGCCTCGGGCACGCGGCCGGCGACGAGGTTCTGCGTTGCGTAGCCGAGCGGTTGCGCGCGCCCTGCTACGCCGGTTGCTTCCCGGCACGGTTGGGGGGCGACGAGTTCGCGATCCTGGTGCCTGCCGGCTGCGATGGCGCGGGCGTGCAGGCGATGGTGCGGCGCCTCCTGCACGACCTCGAGATGGTCGTGAAAGGGCAGGGTCAGATCGCGCGGGTGACGGGAACGATCGGCCTCGCGCGGTCACGAGAGGCCGGACAGGACCGCGACGTGCTGCTGCGCCACGCCGACGCGGCCCTCTACGCCGCGAAGCGTAAGCAGAAGGGGACGGCTGAAACCTACTCGGCCGCGACGGATCCGACTGCCACGCCGGTTCGCGGCGCGTCCGCTCTCGAGTTGGCTCCTCACCGACGCCTCTGACGCGGAGTCGGCCACACGACCCTCTGGCCCGGGTCCGGCGGACGAGGGCGCGGACGGGATGGGCGAAGGCGCGCGGAGATCGTCGCGCCGCCCGGAGCGGATGGCGAGGCGGCGGAAGCGCGCCGACCACGCCGGCGTGCGCGACGATCCAGCGGTGGCGTCCGAGATCCTCGCTGCCCTCGCCGCCGCGCCGTGCGATGCGCGGCGTGATGCTGCGGGATCGGCACGGGTGCCGGGAGCGACCCGGCCGCGACGAGGAGCGTGGCTCAAGAGGCCGTCACCACGCGGCTTGGAGGCCGGCGGTGAACACCTGGGCGGTGGCGCCCGGGCGGACGTCGCCGGTATAGCCCACCGACAGCCGCACGCCCTCGGCGACCGCCCCCGTCAGGCTCACCCCCAGAACCGCGCCGTCCCGGCCCAGCGCGCTCGTCCGACCCGCGAACCCCGCCCCGAACAGGCTCGAGCGGATCAAAGCCGCCGTGTCGGCCAGCTCGTGCGCCCAGTACGCCCGACCCTCCAGCCGCAGGTCCGGAATGCCCGCCAACGCCCAACTCGTCACCCGCCCGCCGACCAGGCTGCGCGCCGCGTCGAGGTCGGCCA